>JBKPBJ010000061.1:0-13766 GCA_046726875.1 Verrucomicrobiota bacterium | reverse complement strand
CCGATGTTCGATCCGCTACGGAACGATCCGCGATTCGAAAAACTCGCCTCAAACGCAGTGAAAGGGGCGAACAAATAACGCCAGCGATAGCTGCCTTTAGAGAGTCTCCGAACCGAATTCGCCGTCGCTGACTCGGGTGCGGATTTTCATCTTTGGCCTAACGACTGTAGTCGTGCGGATGATTTCGCCGCGATCGTTCATAGTGATGCTGTAACCGCGGCGCAGCGTGGCCTCGGGCCCGAGCACGCACAGAATTCCTTCGATGCGACTGAACCGGTGTCTTGCGTTTTCAATCAAGCGCGCAGGGCAGGCGACCAGTCGCCGATGTAGATCGGCAAAACGGTTCCGGCGCATCATGAGCTCGCGCACGGGACTGCGGGCTTGCAACACGCGAACAGCATGCAACAGACCGCGTTTGTAACCATCGAGCCTGTGGGCGAGACAGCGCTGCAAGGTCTCGCGCGCGTGATCGAGCCGTTGTTGCGCGTCGCGCACGCGATTCAGCAACTGGCGAGCCAGAGAGCGCGCGCAACCATCGACCTGCCGCTGTAGGTCAATGATGTCCGGCACGATTAATTCTGCGGCAACACTCGGTGTAGGCGCACGGAGATCCGCGACGAAATCGCATATGGTAAAATCAATTTCGTGGCCGACCGCCGAGACGATTGGCACGGCGGAATGGAATATCGCGCGCGCGACGATCTCTTCATTGAACTCCCACAAGTCTTCAATGCTGCCGCCACCGCGCGTGACAACGATGAGATCAACAGGCGCAAATGCCTCGTTAGGCGTGGCAAGCTCGCGAATGGCCACTGCGATTTCCCGCGCCGCGCCGGTCCCCTGCACCCGCACGGGGCTGATCAGAATCTCCAACCACGGCGCGCGACGACGGAGCACATTCAGCATGTCGCGGATCGCTGCGCCACTTGGCGAAGTCACAATCCCGATCCGGTGCGGAAATTTCGGTAACGGCCGTTTTCGTTCCGGAGCAAATAACCCTTCTGCCTCAAGTTTGCGTTTTAGTGCTTCAAACTTGGCCTGGAGCAGACCGATTCCGCGCGGCTGAATGATTTGAACGTTGAGCTGATATTGTCCGCGCGCTTCGAAAACTGTGACGGTGCCATAGACTTGCACCTGTGCGCCATCGGCCAGCGGTTGTCGAGGCGACAGCATCGTGTCTCTCCAGATAACGCAGGAGATTTGTGCGCGTTGATCTTTGAGCGTGAAATACTGATGACCGCTCGCGTGCAATTTGCAGTTTGAGATTTCTCCCTGGACCCAGACTGCGGCGAACTTTGTTTCAAGCGTGCCGCGGATGCTTCGGGTCAGCTCGGAGACAGTAAAAACCTTGGCCGTTTGCTGGAAGAAATCTGCGGTCAATTGCATTTGAGTCGTAACTTAACCATAGAGATCGCAAAGAGCGCAGAGTTTATTTGTGGCAAGCCAGGCTTGTAGCGCATCTGTGTCGACGGCAGCGCAATCGATTGCCATTCTGCTGGATTGTCCGCTGAGGACAGCGGACTCTACAACCGTCTCGGATTACCTTCCCAGCGAGTATGAGCAGCATTAAGGATCAAACGGACGAAACCAGTTGGATCAAAATCGATCTGCACATTCACACGCTCGATGATCCCAAAGACGCTGTGGATTTTTCGGCGCATCAATTGCTGGAACGGGCGCGGTCGCTTGGATTTCGCGTGCTTGCCGTCACACTGCACGACGCAGTCTTTGCCCGAAAAGAAGTGTTCGCCGATGCGGCGGCAATGGGCATTCTGCTGATTCCTGCAGTCGAGGTGCGTTTACTCGGCGCAGATGTGATCGTGTTGAATGTGACTCCGGAAGAAATCGCGCGACTGCAAAATTTCGATGATCTCCGGGAATTGCGAGCCCACCGCGGGAATTCTATTTTCACGATCGCGCCGCACCCATTCTACATATTTGGCGGTTCAATCGGATCGCGGCTTTTCGCAGAGATCGATTGTTTTGACGCGATTGAGTTCTGTCATTTTCACATTGGCCCGTTCAATCCGAATCGCCGGGCAAAACGAGTCGCAACCAGGTTTGGCAAACCAATGATCGCCACTTCCGACGCGCATCGGCTGCACGCCTTTGGCCGGCACTACACGAGTATGCCAATGCCGCCTGCGCTCACGGTCGAGAACGTTCTTGCGGGATTGCGCTGCGGCCCGCTGCGCCTAACAAGTCCTCCTTCGAGCCTGACGGATTTTGTGAGCGCGATCTATTTTGTTTTCCTCATACACCCGTTTCGTGTGCGGCGAAAGATGGCTGCTCCATGAGCCGGGCACCAGCGAACGTACCGAACCGTCCGGCCTCATTGCTGAGGGGCAGGCTTGGCGAGGTCGTAAATTGCGCCCCAATCACCGGACGCGACGAGGAATGCTGTGGCTTCCCATGGGCGGCTGCTTGATTGGTAATTTGTCTTCTCGTCCTGGCCGCAAAAGATATAGCGCACGCCTAACGCTTTGGCGGCGTCACGCCAGTTTGCCGCGCCGTTCATCAACGCCGTCAACTGATCGTTGGCCTTGCCGTAGTCGAATCCTTCCGTCCACAAATGCCCAGGGTAGCCCAGAACAACCTTGCGGCCTTGCAGCAAAACAGGGTGATTGTAGGTCGGGTAAGTAGCGAACCGCGCTTCCACCGGCAGCGGTCGTAGTGCCGTGCCGATGTGATCGAGTCTTGCTCGCTCGATCAATCCAAAGCCCGGGTGTCCGGCAGATAGCCCGCCAAGCAGCGTAACAAATCCCGAACCGAAGAGCAGCAGACATGTTGCCGCCCGTTCCGGGAACGCCCAGTGCCCGATGATGTCGCTCCACAGGAAAGGCAGAATAAGAAAGTAGCCCCACACCATGAGTTTAAGATTGTCCCACTCCCACGGCGCGGTTTGAACAAAATAGCCGAAAGCGAAAATCACGACTGCCGCCAGCACGAAAGCGATATCCGCTGGCGGTCTGTCGCCCCACCGCCACTTGCGTTTCCATATGCGCCAGGCGCATAAGCCGACAAGCCCCAGCGCCAACGGCACCCATAAACCGAAGTTGGGCAACCAAAATTGGAAAAACGGAGCGATGACGCCGTTCCATGCTTTTTGCAACAGCAGACCGAACGACGTGGAAGATCCAAAATCCTTTGGCCCGAGCCGGAAGAAGGGCGCGGCGAACTCAGTCGAATCCTGTGCCCAGCCGGGATGCCATTTCAGCATCGATGCTGCGTGGAATTGATCGGTAGTCAGCCACACAAAAAAAGTTGCCGGGATGAAAGCCGCGATCAGCATCGCGGCCGCGTGTCTACGAATCGGGGCGCCGCGGAAAATCGCGGGCCACATCTTCGGATGCGAAATCAAGCGACCGATGCCGGCCAGTCCGTCTTTGCGAATTAGGTTGACGATAAATTTGAGTTCGGTTGCGCGTTCGAAAAACAACCCAACGATCAGCACGATCGTCAGCGCGATGAAAGTATGCAGATGAAACAGCGGCATCGATGCGTAAATCGAGAGTTCAACCCACCAGGGCAGGGGACCTTTCCTGTAGCCGTGGGCGTTGACCGCGGCGGGTTCACCGGGGTCATCCGCCTTCGCCGAGGCTACGGCGGACGAGTCCACCCCGGCTACAGGAGATTGGTTGAAAAACTTTGCGCGCCAATGCCAGAGCAGCACCAAGCCTGCCGGGATCGCGTAGAGCCAGCCGCGTTGCGTCACCAGCATGGATAACGCGATGCTTTTCCAGGCGATGGGCTTGTGCGCAATATCTGCTGCTGTGCCTTGATAATCCAAAAACTTGAACGTCTTCAAAAACTGAAATCCGGCTATACCGCCGTTGAACAAGAATCCTGCAACAGCGAACGTGCCGCCCCACCGGTAGAACCCGTAAAAGATCGCGAGTGACGCGAGCAATCCGACCCAAACCAGCCCGATTAGCAGATCGACGTGAACCAGTGAAAGCAGTGCGTTGAACAGGTCGATACCGGCGGGATATCGCAGTTTGCTGAAGACGAAGATCGGACTGTCCGGCCAAAGGGCGACGCCGTTGGCAAAATTTTTGATCATCGTGAGGTGCAGTGAAAGATCGCCGAGGTTATTCGGAGACTGAATCTTCAGTTCGCTGCTATCGATGTACAGCAGCCAGCAAAATGATCGCACAGCAAACATGGCGAAGCAGACTGCGACCGCCCAAAACCAGATGAGGCGGTAGCGCATGAAGGCTGATGGAACGGCATTCTGTGTGTCTTCCGTCTCGGAACTTTTTCGTCGCTTTTGTTCTGCTGCCGGGCCATTAGCCGCTTTCTGTCGAACCGCGCTGTCCCGAGTCCCAAGAAAAGCGGCGACCGCAAACGCAGCGCCGCAGATCAGCGCTAGAGCTGCGCTCACCGTGTTTAAACCTCTTCCGGCGAGTCCCAGCAGAAGTCCGCCAACCACCGACAAACTAACAAACGTAACTCCAGCTGCGACCCACTTCATGGAATCTTAGCGGGAGCCGGAGAAGATGCGGGTTTCGGTGCGCTCCCGATAAAGTCCGGCGCTTTGTCCGGGAATAAGTCCTTAAACACTTTTGCGCTGAAGAAGATCTTCGACGGCTCCTGATAATTCCGCAGCGTCATCATGTCGGTGTAGTAGGTCCCCTTCAATTTCGACTCGACGTCTTTGATTTTGTCCTGCTGCACGAGGAGAAAATCGCCATCGAGATTCGCCGGCATATTTCCTCCTTCGTAGTAGCCGACCCGATCAAAGTCTCCCAAAACCCATGGAAGGGGATACACGCTCGAGCGGATCAGATGTCCAGTGAGGTGATAATTTGACGGATCTCGTTTCGCCAGCGTCAGAAGCGGTTTGGTTAGTTTGAATATATCGTTGTACGTCTGGACGTACGCGTACGGCTCATCTGGCGAAGAACACTTGAAATAATTCAGCCAGATACTTGAGGCGAGGGATATGGCTAACAGCACGCCGATCGTCCGTTGCGCGAGACGCAAATGTTTTGCACGAACCAACAAAATCGCCCCGCCGAAGACGAACAGCAATGGCCAGCCGAAACTGATAACACACCACGGCGTCTTGTACTTAACTAAACTGTAAGCAACGAAGCTGCCTGCCCCGTAGATCGCCAGGTATCGCAAACTGAGATTCTTAAACTTCTGGCAAAACAGACACAAAATGAGCCCGGCCAACATTGGCAGTTCATAACCGAAGAAGTCGGCCCGGCCGACTTCCCACGTCGGCCCCATTATCTTCAGCCAGTAGTCCCACGCCTTTTCATGGCCGTGACCCGCAGCGCCAGTCTCGGTCCATGCCTTGAATGCGAGATACAGACCTTTGACACCACTCCAGTTAAAGAAAGTTCCCGAATAGAAAAAGACGATGGCAAATCCGCCTACGATCACGACCATGGCGAGATCGATCCAGCTCCAGGTTTGCTTTGCAGGCTTGGCGTCCGGAACGCGATTCAGCGCGTAAGAAAATGCGAGAGTTGGAATCGCAAGCAGTGCGCAGGCGAGATGAATGGCGTAAGTCTCCTTGGTGAGGATCATGCCGGATAACCCCACGCCGGCGCACCACAAGTAAGTCAGCGTGCCGCGCCTCCATAAACCGAGCAGCCCCAAAATGAACATCATCGAGAAGAATTGCAGCCAGATTTCGTGAATGGCGTAGCGCCCGTAGAAAACGAACCCGGGCGAGACCGCCATCGCCAGCGCGGCGATTCGGCTCACGTTTCGTCCAACCAGCGGCTCGAACTTCAACGTGAGCCACACACAAGCGATGCTCACCAGCACGACCGGCAAACGCAGCGCCCACACGTTGCGTCCAAACAAACTCTCAAACAGCAGGAGAACGTAAAAATGAAGCGGGCCGTGATAATTGGTCGGGTCGTAACGATAAAACCCGTTCTTCATCACCTGATCGACGAACCAGCCGTTGATGCCCTCGTCGAAGTGCGGTGGCTTGATGCCGAGAAGGAAGAAGCGCAGAAACGCTGCCAGCGCGAGGATTAACCACGGCACCCAGTCCGTTCCCGCAAAACGAAGCTTCCACCGCCGCAGGTAATCGCTCACTCGCCCGGTAGCGGGAGCAGATTCTACTAGCGCGCTGCGCTCGACACTGCTAGTACGCGCTGCCATGCGCATCCTTGTCACCGGTGGCTGCGGATTCATTGGGAGCAACTTTATTCGGTATATTTTGCACCATTACAAGCCCGCATACGTCACTAATGTCGATGTGCTCACTTATGCCGGTAACATCGCCAACCTTGATGGCGTGGTCGAAGAACATGGCGAGCGTTACGAATTTTTCAAAGCAGATATCGCGAACGCGGACCTGATGGACGCATTGATGACCGAGCATTCTTTCTATGCGGTGATCAATTTTGCGGCAGAATCGCACGTCGATCGCAGCATCAACGATCCGCTCAACTTCATTCACACAAACGTCATCGGCACCAGCGTGCTCTTGGATTGTGCGCGCCGCCACGGCGTTCAGCGATTTATCCAAATCTCAACGGACGAGGTATATGGGTCGCTCGGCCCTAGCGGCAGATTCACCGAACAATCGGCGCTCGATCCCAGTTCGCCGTATTCGGCCAGCAAAGCCGGCGCCGACCTTCTTGTGCTCGCGTCGTACAAGACGTACGGCCAGGAGGTGCTGGTGACCCGATGCTCGAATAATTACGGTCCTTATCAATTCCCGGAAAAATTAATTCCGCTGATGATCATTAAGGCGCTCCGCGACGAGCCGCTCCCGGTTTATGGGGACGGCATGAATGTGCGCGACTGGATCCATGTGGATGATCATTGCGCCGGCATCGTGGCTGCGCTTTTCGAAGGTAAACCCGGAACGGTCTATAATTTCGGCGGCAACAGCGAGATGGTTAACCTTGATCTTGTCAGAATGATTCTCGATCGGCTTGGCAAACCACACAGTCTGATTTCGTTTGTGCCCGACAGACTTGGCCACGACCGCCGCTACGCGATCGACTCTTCCTTTGCGCAACACGAGTTGGACTGGAAACCGCGCCGCAGTTTCAAGGAAGGCCTCGACGAGACACTCCAGTGGTACATCGATAATCGATCCTGGTGGCAACCGCTTCTCGAGCGCACCGGGAGATATTGAATCTATACATTTCAAGCACGAATTCGGGCGGAGCCGAATTCGCTGGATCAAGCAGAGCTGCCTCAGCATTTCTGAAATCGCGACGGCTGCGACGCTCACGACTGAGAAACGTTTACGAGAACGTAACGTTGGTGATTCTGCCTTGGTAGATTCAATTCATGTTGGGAGGGCGTCTCTTTACCAAAAAAGCGGAGAATTGTGTCTCAGCTTTTTGGCTGCGCTCGCTGTTTAAGGGATCTGTGTCCGAGGGACGTTGGCATTACGGTCCAGTGAGACTATTCTCTAGCCGTGGAATCTGTCAGCGTAGCCACGTTAAAGAGTAATCTTAGTCGTTACCTTGCGGCTGTAAGCAGAGGCAAGGAAATCGTCAAAACGTCGCATCGCCACCCGATTGCCCGCATCGTGCCGGCAGAGAAACCTTTGACGGACGACTTGAAGATCATTCCCGCAAAAAAACCGGTTTCGTCGTTGAAGAGAATCAAAGGTCTTAACCTGAAGGTCGATCTTTTGGCGGAGCTGCTCGCGGACAGACGGCGGGGATGAACGTCTATGTCGATGGAACGCACGTGAGAAGTGTTCTAGAGGCGGCCGATAACCGGCGAAATCATGACAATCGGTGCTCACAGAGCGCCGCTACAGAACAATGAAAATTGTAGTTCTCGGTGCGGGCGGACGACTTGGCGCAGCGCTCGTGCGGGAATTCCGATCGAAATACCATGTCGCGGGCTTCAATCATGCGCAGCTTGATCTTTCGAATGTGGAGGGTCTGCGCGGGAAACTGGGCGCCACAACTTTCGATGTTCTGGTTAACGCGGCAGCATTCACGAATGTCGATCTTTGCGAGACGCAGCGTGATCGCGCGTTTCTGATTAACGCGGAAGCGCCAGGCGTTCTTGCGGAGATCTGCGACGCAAGAGACGCGAAGCTGATTCACTTCAGTACGGATTACGTTTTCGACGGGGAGAAACGCGCGCCTTACACAGAAGAGGATCAAGCGAATCCGATCAGCATTTATGGCGAATCAAAACTCGAGGGAGAAAAGAACGTGCTTGCAGCTAAAAACGGCCATCTCGTTGCGCGAGTGTCGTGGGTGTTTGGTCCTGACCGGCCGAGTTTCATCGACGCCATGATCAAGCGCGCACAAGAAGACGAAAATATCGACGCGATATCGGACAAATTTTCCACGCCCACGTACACACATGATGTTGCCCGGATGTTGCCACAATTCTTCAACCACGGAGTGGAAGGCGGCATTTTGCATTTCGCCAATGCCGGTAAATGCAGTTGGCAGGAATACGCGCAATGGGCTCTGGATTGCTGTGAGCGCGCAGAAGTTGCGTTGAAAGCCAAAAGAGTCGGCACGCTTAAACTGGCTGAGATGAAAAACTGGGTCGCGCGCCGACCGGTTTATTCCGTGCTTTCGACCGCCAAATATACGGAGCTAACCGGCACGTCACCTCGGGCTTGGCGAGAAGCGGTTGCTGATTATATTACGCGCTTCTACTCCAAAAAATGAAAACACCAATCTTCGCTTTCACCCTAACGATGATCATGTGCGTGGGCGCGCACGCCCAATTGAAATGGGAGCAGACGACAGTCGAACTGCATCCCGCCACGAACGACAAACAGGCGGTGGGCCATTTCAAGTATCAGAATACCGGCAAGACGCCGGTGCACTTTAAGTCTGTTCACGCCTCCTGCGGTTGTACGACTGCGCAAACGCAAAAGGAAGAAGTGCCCCCGGGCGACAAAGGCGAGATTACGGCGACGTTTAACATTGGCGATCGTACGGGCACTCAGATCAAAACCGTGACGGTGGAAACCGACGAGGCCACAAATCAAAGAACGGTACTCACTCTTAAGGCGGAGATCCCGCAGCAACTCGAGATCACACCAAATTTCGTGTTTTGGAAACAGGGCGAAAAACCCGACTCCAAGACGATTAATGTGAAAGTCGGCAAGGATTTTTCGGTGAAGCACATCAAGGTCACGTCTTCGACTCCGGATTTTCAAGCCAAAGTAGAGGAAGCGGGTAACGGTCAGTTCAAAATCGATGTCAAACCGCAGGACACGAACAAAGTGGTCGCTTCGATGCTGACCATTCAGCCTGAGGATTCACAAAAAGTATTTTACGCCACTGCGCGGATTACGAACGCGCCGCAGGTTCAATAAATCGAGGACCTTAAGTAACTCTGTAGCCACGGCCCTATGGGCCGTCTCGTTGTGAATCACTGCCGAATTCGGATCGGCCATAGGCCGGTGGCTACCACATCGGCGGGGTTGTTCTGATGAAATCTTCGCTAGTCCGGCAGGCTGCTATTCTGGCAACTTTGGCGCTTCTCCCGGCCGGTGGCGAGGCAATCTATTTTCGCGACAAGATTTCGTGGCGCTCTGCCATTGCGCCGTCGGAAATGGTGACCGTCGAGCAGGCGCGCGCATGGGGCGACAACGCAATCTGGATTGATGCGCGGCCTGACGATGAGTTTGCTAGCGACCACGTCCCTGGCGCGATTTTGTTGAACGAGGATCGGTGGAACGAATTGCTGCCGCAATTTCTCGCAGTGTGGTCGCCCGGGAAAAAAATCGTCGTCTATTGCAGTAGTCTGAGCTGTAACGCCAGCCGGGAAGTTGCCCGCCGCTTGCGCAAGGAAGCGCATCTCTCCGACGTCTTCGTGCTCGAAGGTGGCTGGGAAGCGTGGCTGAAAAAGAGCAGATGAAGCAAACGTCCAACGTTCAACGCCCAACTCCGAAAGCTTTCGCGAGCAGGCAGCTCAACGTCGAAATTTCAGCGGGCGCCGTCACCTCAAACCTGAAACCTCAAACCTCAAACCTCCTGTGGCGAATTCTCGACTTCGTCACCGCTGGCATCTTCATTTACGCTGGGGCCCTCAAAGCATTTGATCCGGTTCGGTTCGCCAGCGACATCGATAATTACAAAATTCTGCCGTGGCCCGCCAGTGTGGCCCTCGCGTTTTATCTTCCCTGGCTGGAAATTTTTTGCGCACTCGGGCTTGTGTTTCGGTTTTGCTATCGTGGCGCGCTGTCGATTTTAACTGCGCTGATCGTGGTCTTTACCATCGCCACGATTGCCGCCAAAGCTCGCGGACTCGACATTACCTGCGGCTGTTTCGGCCACGCCAGCCAACACTGGAGTTTTCCAACGCATCTGGCGACGAATCTTGCAATTCTCGCTGGACTTCTCGCGCTTTTGTTCAAAGCGACATCTGGAAATAGACTGCAAAATCGATCTAATTTTCGTTAGATATTCAGATCATCTGCATCGCTGCGTATCGTGGGTAAGATCTGCGTGGCCGTTACCAATGTGCCGAGGGAATCGTTATGATTAGGAAAGTGAAATCCGGCAAGTATCGGCTGTATTCCCGCAAGAAAGATCCGAGAACAGGCAAACGAAAAAATTTCGGCACGTTCAACAGCAAGGATGCAGCGAAGAAACACGAACGCGCGGTTCAGTATTTCAAACGGCATTAGGGCGATTTAGGAATGTTGTAGCCGCCGGCCTGGGGCCGGTTTTGTCATCGCGGATATTTCCAAAGCCGAACGAACGCCCTTTTTTGCAGACTTGATTAAACCAGCTTGGCTGAGGTTATACTCTTCAAGTCGTGATGACTCAGATTCGGTTCGCATTTGGGATGGCGGCTTTTCTCACTGTCGGCGAATCATTACTCGCCCAGCAAACGCAACCGGCACCAACGATTACGACTACCGCGCAACCTACGACAACTGCACCAGTAAGTCAGTCGCCTCAAGCGAACGCCAGCCAAACTCCATCATCCGAATTAGCAAATCTTGAAACTAAAGCTCGACCTTCGGTGATTTGGGTGACCGCGTTTGATCCAAAAGGGAATTTGTTGCGGACGGAGAGCGGTTTTTTCATCTCCGCTGACGGCAGATTCGTCACGACAGCGCACGTGATTGAAGGTGCGGTCAACGCTGTCGCCAAGACAGCGGACGGCGGGATTTATAACGTCAGCGGAGTTCTCGCCGCTTCAAAGGGTTCGGACGTCGCCGTCCTGAAGGCCGAGGTGAAACCCCAAAAGCTTTTGAGGTTTCTTGATCTAAACAAAACAGGCGAGCTTTCAGCGGGCACACCTGTTGCAGTTATCGGCAGCGCATTGGCTGGAAACGAAGGCAACGCTCGCCAAACCACCATCAGTGCCCACTCGTCCGATCGGTTGGAAATTGCGGGATCGACTCCTGTGAGTTCGGTCGGATCGCCCCTTGTAAATGAAAATGGCGATGTTGTTGGCATCGTCACATCAGCTGGAGAGAAAACCATTGCTCGTCCTGTTGCTGCGTTGGAATCGGTCTTGTCTCGAGTTGCGGTTGATACTCAGGCACGATGGCCGCGCGCGGCCGAAATAAGTCCTACACCGCACACGACACCGAGACCTCGTATGATCTATGCGCCTGCGCCGTCGTTTCCGCCCGGGCAATCGTTGCCCGGGCAATCGGGGACAGGCCGTTTCCGATTAACATTCGATCCGCAGGGAAACGTTACGAACATCCAGATCGTCACGTCCACGGGAAATCCGTACTTCGACCAGGCCGCGATAAAAACGCTTCGGCAATGGAAGTCTGCTCCGAGCGATGGATGGCAAGCGACAGTCCCGGTGACTTTTCGGACAAGATGATGAAAGCGCAAACTGCCGCTCTCGGGTTTCGAGTGAAATCCGGTTGGGCCGCGGTTGTGCTCCTGACGAAACCAGCGCATTTGCTGAAACTCTGCGACGTGAATCGGGTCGAGCTCTGCGATCCACGACTTCCCGAAACCCGGCAGCCGTATCACGCGGCCATGGGAAAGCTCGAAACGGACTCGACAAAGCTGAATCAGCGCGAGCGTGTGGTGCGAAGCATTTCGCAACAGTCACTTACAAGACTTCTTAAAGGCTATCGGCAAAAAGGATTTCGGATCAAGCGCGCCGCGATTGTCGTGGGAAGCGAGATCGATCCGGCTGACATTGCAAATCCGCACATTCGCGCGCATGCCCTCGAAGGCCGGTTATTTCGGTCGGCGGTGGAGCAAACTTTGCAGGACGTTGAGATTTGCACTGAAGTTCTCCTCGAACGCAACGCTTACCCCAGCGTGGCTGCGCGGTTGAAACAGTCGAACGATGATTTGAAACGGGCGATACAAGATTTTGGACGATCGGCACCGGCAAAAAGTGGACCATGGCGCGCAGAGCAAAAGCTCGCCGCGCTTGCTGCGTTACTTGCGCTCGGATAGCTGCTGGGATTGCGGCAACCGAAGCGGTTGCCCTACAATCTTGGTTAGCGGCAATGAACATCCGTTTGGCCACTGAGCGGGATCGCGATGCGATCTGGAACATTTTTCGCGAGGTCGTGGCGGCGGGAGATACGTATGCGTTGGACCCGAATATCTCACGCGAAGATGCGCTGGCGTACTGGTTTGCACCCGACACGCACACGTACCTAGCGGAACAACCAGCTATCGGCATTGCCGGCACTTATATTTTGCGGCCTAACCAATCGGGGGGCGGGTCGCACGTCGCCAATGCAGGATTCATGGTCTCCGGGAGGGCTCGGGGCCAAGGAGTCGGTCGCGCAATGGCCGAGCATTGCTTAAGCGAAGCACGCCAACTCGGTTTTCGCGCGATGCAATTCAATTATGTGATTTCCACGAATACCACTGCAATCCATCTATGGCAGGAGCTCGGCTTCGAAATCGTCGGCAAATTGCCCGACGCTTTCCGCCATCCCGAAAAGGGCTACGTGGACGTTTACGTCATGTATCGCTCCCTGGTCTCATGACGCAGACAATCCTGTCTGCGTGCTAGCGCTAAAGGCGCGATTTCAGTTTAGCCTGGGGCGACGCCCCAGGAGAATTGAGTACTTCCGGACGTCGAAGCGCTGAAAGCGCGATTCAATATTTGCCGCTAGATGAGTCGTGCTTTCAGCGCTGATCGCCTCTGACTTCGAAAATCCTTGGGGCGGTGCCCCAGGCTGCGACGTGAATACGCGCCGTTGGTGCTGACGGAACGTCTCACCCTTTGATCACTCGCGGAATTAAGGAAGCATTGCAAAGGCACTGATTTTCTGCTGAACGTAGGCGTGAAATGCAAACAGTGATTCAGGTAATCGCGACAGGGACCGGATCGTTGCGGAACAAAATTATGAGCGATCCGCAACTGGAGAAAAAATTCGGTTTTATCAAAATCTGGCATAAACAGCCGGGCCGTCCGCATGGCTGGGCGAAAATACACAGTGCTCGTGATGTTCACGGCGCGATCAATCTGGAGTGGCACGCGCGCAGCAGAACATTGATTTGCCGCGTAGTGACAAAGCTCGGGAACAAGCCGAACTCAATCATCGGCGATTTTGTCGATTATCTGCTGGCTCGGCATCAGAGCCGGATTCTCGCCATTCACATTATGCGCCGATGACTTCGACGCGGTCGGCAGTCACAGACCGCCGCTACAATGGATGGTGAATCACTCCACGGTCACGCTTTTGGCGAGATTGCGCGGTTTATCGACGTCGCGGCCGAGTTCGACGGCGAGATGATACGCCAGAAGCTGGAGTGGGATGACGGCGAGAATCGGCATCACGTAATCGGGCGCTTCGGGCAGCACGACGATCTCGTTCGCGATTCCTTTTAGATGTTTCGCAC
>JBKPBJ010000060.1:0-4467 GCA_046726875.1 Verrucomicrobiota bacterium | reverse complement strand
CCGTTACACCACGAGGCAACGAGCGAGAAAAATAAAGACCGATGTGCCTCGCTGCAAGTCGGGCGCAGTTTGCGGTCGAGGTTGAATTTAGGCGACAGCGATCTTCTTTGCTTCGAGCAGGATTTCGCTCCCTTGCTGAGCTCCTGCGACTTCCAGATGGCTTCCGCTCCTTACCACGAGTTCGCGAGCGGATTCTACCATCGTGTCTACGAACTTATCATCGTGACTCGGATCATGGTGAAACAGTAGAAGTGTCTGCGCCTCTGCTTCGAGCGCGAGCGAAACGGCGCTGGAGATCGAACCGTGTCCCCAGCCAATGTGCATCTTGTATTCCTTATCGGTGTATTGCGAGTCGAGGATCAGAATGTCGGTGCCGCGCAAGAATTGAACCAACGCAGCGTGCTGATCCGCCGCAATTTCTCTGGCTTGTTCCGGACTCAATTGCTTTCCCTGCGCTGCATGCAGAAAAAATTCATACGGCTCGTGATCGGGGAGGAAAGCAATTGAGCCGGCGCCGGTGAAAATGCGGTAACCAGCGCAAACGCCGGGATGATTTACGAACGCTGCGTGAATGTCCAATTTACCGAGCGAGAACTTCATCTCGTTTAGTTTGTTAATGTCCATGTTCGCGGAGAGCTCACGCATCGTGATGGGAAAGAATGGCGCTTTCATCGGCTCGGTCATGATCTCGCGGAACGTCGCTCCGGCGCCGTCAAAACCGAAAATGCGAATTGCGTTTTTCGGATCGTACGCGGGCTTGAAGAACGGAAACCCCTGGATGTGGTCCCAATGTGCGTGGGTGATCAACAAGGAGAGCTTGATTGGTCGCACTTGAAATTCTCTGTCGAGAGCGATACCCAGTGGCCGAATGCCGGAGCCGGCATCCAACACGATAATCTCGCCGTCGGCTCGCAGCTCGACGCAAGTGGTATTCCCACCGTAACGCAGGGTTTCGGGACCGGGCACCGCTATCGAGCCACGTGTCCCCCAAAGCTTAATTCGTGCAGGCGATGACGATGCCGGGACGCTGGGCATGGGTGGCAGAACGCCGATTTTGCCACGCATTTCCAATTAAACAAAGCGTTTTTAAGAGAATATCTTAAGGCCACGCCCGAACTGACGGCGATCGGAACGGATCGCCTCTGCCTAGAAGAAAATCGGGATGATCAGGATCGCGAGAATGTTGACGACCTTGATCATCGGATTGATGGCAGGGCCGGCAGTATCTTTGTAAGGATCGCCGACGGTGTCGCCAGTAACTGCCGCTTGGTGCGCGAAGGAACCTTTGCCTCCGAGATTGCCTTCCTCAATGAACTTCTTTGCGTTGTCCCACGCGCCACCGCCGGATGTCATGGCAATGGCAATAAAGAGGCCCGTGACAATCGTCCCGACGAGTAAGCCTCCGAGCACGACAGGGCCCAATTGCGGAATGACGGCCACCGCTACCACGAATATCACTGGCAGCAACGCTGGCACGATCATCTCGCGCAACGCCGCTTTAGTCACGATGTCCACGCACGTGCCGTACTCAGGCGTGTCCTGCCCGGTCATAATGCCGGGATGCACTTGTATTTGCCGACGCACTTCGCGCACGACTGCGCCAGCGGCCTTGCCCACCGCGTCCATGCTGAATGCGGTGAAAATGAATGGAAGCAATCCACCGAGGAACAAGCCGATGATTACTTTCGGATCATTGAGCGAGAATTCGAACACGAACGGCTCACCTTTCCTTGTCACGTGCATTTTGAGTTCCTGCACGTATGAGCCAAACAAAACGAGCGCTGCCAAGCCGGCCGAAGCAATGGCGTAACCCTTGGTCACTGCCTTCATGGTGTTGCCGACCGCATCGAGTTGATCGGTGACATTGCGTACTTCGCTGGGCAACTTACTCATTACTGCGATGCCGCCGGCGTTATCGGTGATCGGACCGAACGAATCGAGCGAGATGATGATCCCGGCCATCGATAACATCGCCATCACCGCCATGGCGATACCGTAAAGACCGCCAAAATGAAAACTCAGCAAAATAGCAATGGCGATAAAGCCTACGGGCAGCGCGGTGGCGTGCTGACCAACGGCCAGGCCGGCGATGATATTCGTCGCATGACCCGTCTCTGATGCGCGGGCAATCTTTTGCACGGGTCGGTAGTGCATCGAGGTGTAGTAATTGGTAATCACCACGACGACGGCGGTCATGATCAAGCCAACGACGGACGCCCAGTAGAGTTGTGTGGGTGAGCGCATCTGACCCATCACCATGATACCGGTCGGGAACACGTAATGCGTGGCTGGCCAGAAGAGGATTGCCGAAATGATTGCACTAGTGACCACCCCGCCCATCAGCACATTGGCCGGTTTGCCTCCGGCGACGTTGACGAACAGGACGCCCAAAATCGCGCCCAGCACGGAAATTCCGCCGAGCACAAACGGATAGATCACGGCCGCCGGATTGTCCGGCAAAGTCAGTGCGCCGACAAGGATCGCGCCGATCAAACTCACCGCGTACGTTTCGAACACGTCGGCGGCCATGCCCGCGCAATCGCCCACGTTGTCGCCGACGTTGTCTGCGATCGTAGCGGGGTTCCGCGGATCGTCTTCTTCGAGGCCCTTCTCGATCTTGCCCACGAGATCCGCGCCGACATCTGCGGCTTTGGTATAAATGCCGCCGCCAAGCCGCGCGAATACGCTGATGAGACTAGCTCCGAGCGCGAGACCGACCAGGCTGCTGATCGCGATTTGCGGACCGGCAATTCGCGACACCACAGTATAGAAAATTGATACCGCCAACAGAGCGAGTCCGACGACAAGCAGCCCGGTGACGGCGCCGCCGTTGAAAGCCATTCGCAGCGCCTTAGTAATCGACTCCGTTGCGGCTTGCGTGGTTCGCACGTTGGCGATCACCGCGATTCGCATCCCAATGTAGCCGGCCGAAAGCGAACAAAACGCGCCGATAACAAATCCGATCGCCGTCGGCCGATCTTTGAAAATGAAAAGCAAAATGAAAATGATTACTGCGATAGAGCTGATCGTGATTACTTGACGATTCAGATACGCCTTCGCGCCCTCCTGTACTGCACCGGCGATCTCTCGCATCCGTTCATTGCCTGCCGGTGACCGAACCACCGCGGCAATTAAAAAAAACGCAGCCGCGAGACCGATCACAGCGCACACCATCGACAGTGGCACGCCGGAAGTAAGAATGTTGAAGGCGAGGAAAATCATGGTCGGATCGGGCTGAAGCGCAGGATTCTATGAAGAATTACTGCGGTGGCAACTGCCTTAGTTCAATCTCTCCCGACCATGCAGTTTCGTTAGGTCGAGCAGCGGGCCTATGGGAACGATGCGGGTTGGATTGATCGCCGTGTGCGTCATGTAGTAATGACGCTTAATGTGATCCAAATTGACGGTGTCCGCGACGCCGGGCTGCTGATACAAATCCATCAAATAACCCTCCAAATTTGGATAGTCGATGATACGGCGCAGGTTGCACTTGAAATGGCCGTGGTAGACGGCGTCGAAGCGAATGAGCGTGCAAAAAAGTCGCCAGTCCGCCTCGACGATACGGTTGTCGAAAAGGAAGCGGCTTTTTGATAAGCGCTCTTCTAGTCGATCGAACGCTTCAAAAACTCTACGGCACGCTCTTTCGTAGGGTTGCTGGCGCGTGGCGAATCCTGCCTTGTAAACGCCATTGTTCACGTTGTCGTAGATGAAATCGGAGAGCTTCGCGTGCTCGGCTTGGATTTCTTTCGGGAAAAGGTCGACGTGTTTGTTCCGTGCAAACTCATTAAACACGTCGTTGAACATGCGGCAGATGTCGTCCTCGCAATTGTTCACGATTCGTTTGGTTTGCCTGTCCCACAGCACCGGAACAGTCACGCGCTCGCGGTAATCCGGATCGGTAGCTTTGTAAGCTTCGCTCAAGAATTGAAACCCGTTAACTGGATCGGTGGATTCGAATGGCGCTCCCGGCGGTATTTTGCCAGAGGGATTGCGAAACGCCCAGCCTTTCTCGTCCCGAATAGGATCGACAACTGTCATACCGATCGCGTCTTCCAGACCCTTTAATTTTCGGAGAATGACCGTGCGACTGGCCCACGGGCACGCGAGCGAAACATACAGATGATAGCGTCCAGCCGTGGGGGCGTATCGAGTCGATCCATCAGTCGTGATCCATTCACGGAACGCATCTTCTTGCCGTTGAAATTCGCCCGACTCGGTCTGCTCGGTTGGGAATTGCGCTTTCATTAACTACGAATGGACACGAATGAACAGATGGACAAGTCGATTTCACGGCGTTTCCTTGGACGCCTTCACCAGAAACCCCGATCCGTTGACAGGGAAAACTGCCAGTGATAGCGTCGCCCAAATTTACGCGGAAGTCCGCAAAAGGCAGGCGAGGACGCATTTGCATACATTGCTGAACAGTCAGGTTTTGGTACTCAACCGGCTCTGGCAGGCGGTGAACAT
>JBKPBJ010000059.1:0-11003 GCA_046726875.1 Verrucomicrobiota bacterium | reverse complement strand
CATCGCGCTGCAAGCGCACGGATTCATCTACGCGATTTCGCGCGCCGGCGTAACGGGCGAGCGCGATAAAATGACACGCGATGCTGAAGCGCTGGTGAAACGTGTTCGATCGGTCAGCGATTTGCCGGTCGCGGTTGGATTCGGCATTTCGACTCCAGAACAAGTCCGCGCAGTGTGGCGTTTTGCAGATGCAGCCGTCGTCGGCAGCGCGATTGTTAGTGAAATCGAAAGGTTATCCGGCGAATCAAATTTTGTGAATCGGATCGGCGAGTTCGCTGCGTCCCTGGTCTTGAACAAACCGTTGTAAAGCGTCGGATTGAGCAACTGAGCCGTACGATCGATTCTTGCCGCAACTATGCCTGCGGAAGTCACCAAGATTCAGGACTACGCAATTATCGGCAACGGACGTTCGGCTGCACTAATTTCGAAGCGAGGATCGCTCGATTGGCTTTGCTGGCCGCGATTTGACAGCCCATCGATCTTCGAAGCGATTCTGGATTCAAAACGTGGCGGCTATTGGAGCATTCATCCAGTGCACGACTCAGAAGCAAGCCGCCGGTACATCGAGAACACGAATATTCTGGAAACGACATTCGAGGGAGTAAGCGGCCAGATTGTCCTGACCGACTTCATGGCAGTCACCTCTGAAGAGAACAAGACGCGCGCGCTCTGGCCCGAGCACGAACTCGTTAGGCAAATCAGATGCGAACAGGGCAAAATGGAAGTGGTTGTGGAGTTTTCGCCGCGGCTCGATTATGGTCGCGTCGCTCCTAAGATCAGAGACGCCGGGAAGTTCGGCTAGCGCATTGACACCGGAACAAACGTCTTAATCCTGCGCGGTGATATTGGACTTGAACCAACGGCCGACGGTTTGGCCGTGCGTTTTGTATTGAGATCCGGTGAATCGGTTGTCTTTACATTCAGCTTTTCTGCTGAAGCACCGGCTGTAGTTCCACCGCTCGGAAGTGCGATCGACGAGAAGTTAAACCTGGCGATCGATTGGTGGCGGAGTTGGGCGGAACAATCAACCTATCGTGGCCCGTACCAGCGACAGGTGACGCGCAGCGCGCTTGTGCTAAAACTGCTTTCCTACGCGCCGTCGGGCACAATCATCGCAGCGCCCACCACCTCTTTGCCCGAATGTAGGGGAGGTGGACTTAATTGGGACTATCGCTTCGCCTGGCTGCGCGATGCGTCGTTCACCGTCCATGCATTGTTCGGTCTCGGCTATAAGGACGATGCCGCAGCGTTCGTGGACTGGCTGTTGCACACCACGCGCCTGACCAGGCCAAAATTGCGCGTAGTGTATGATGTTTTTGGCGAATCGCCGCCGCCCGAGCATGTCTTGTCGCATTTGGACGGACACAGCAAGTCGCAGCCAGTGCGCGTGGGCAACGCTGCAAGCGAACAAATACAGCTGGATGTTTATGGCGAGCTAGTCGAAGCCGTGTCGCATCTCTTTGGTAAAACCGAAAAACTGGACCGCGATGTGCAGGGAATGCTGCGCGGTATCGGCGAATATGTTTGCGAACACTGGCACGAAAACGACAACGGCATTTGGGAGGAGCGCGATGAACCTAGGCCTTACACACATTCACGACTGATGTGCTGGGTGGCGCTCGATCGATTGCTGCAGATGCACGCGCGCGGTCAGGTTCGGCGGCTCGACGCCGCACGATGCGCCGCCGAGAGGGAGAACATTCGAAAGGAGATCGAGCAGCGTGCGTGGAACCCGCAGCTTGCCGGCTACACGCAAGCCTGCGGCAGCGACATCATGGACGCGACAGTGCTGCTTTTTCCGTACCACGGTTTCGAGTCAGCCGCCTCTCAACGGATGCAGGAGACCTATGCCCGGCTTCGGGAACGACTCGTGCCGCGCCGCGGCCTCGTTTACCGGTACGAGAAAAGCAAAGATCGGCATGAAGGCGCGTTTGCCGTTTGCAGTTTCTGGGAAGTGGATTTTCTGGTGCGTGGCGGAAAAGCGGCGGAAGCGCACGAAGTCTTCGAGGCGGCGCTACGTTACGCCAACGACGTCGATCTTTTCGGGGAAGAGATACAGCCTGAAACAGGCGAAGCGATGGGAAATTTTCCACAGGCTTTCACGCATTTGGGTGTCATCAATGCCGCGCTGGCATTACGTGACAGAGCAAAAACGGCGCGTTAGCATCCGACCAGTGAACTGGAGCAGCTGGCTGTTGTGGGGCTTCGTCGCCACCGTGGTCCTGACCACTCTGCTCGCAGGCAGTCAGGGCTTGGGCATGACCCGGATGAACGTGCCTTACCTGCTGGGTACCATGGTTACGCCAAATAGGGATCGGGCAAAGTTTATCGGTGTTTTTCTGCATTTCATCAACGGATGGCTGTTTTCCTTCATTTATGTCGCCGCCTTCCAACTTATTGGAAGATCGACATGGTGGTTCGGCGGCCTGATTGGGTTAGTGCACGGGAGCTTTGTGCTGTCGGTGGGTTTACCGGCTCTACCCGCTTTGCACCCGCGCATGGCCAACGAGCAATACGGGCCGACCGTTGCGCGGCAACTGGAGCCGCCTGGTTTTCTCGGTCTGCATTACGGCATTCGCACACCGATATCGGTCCTGGTAGCACACACGATCTTTGGCGTGATCCTCGGCGCTTTTTACGTGGTAAAGTAATGTGACATCCGACGATTATTTATTGCGGATCCGATCATTTCTCTTTGAGAAATGCGAGAAGGCCCGATAGCGCCAGTGTGGCTACACTCACCGCAAGCAAACCGCGGTGTTCGCTCGTCCACCATTGCGGACTCCAGCTGCGAGCGCGTGCGTCGAACGCGCCGTGCGCACCGTAATCGCCGGGTACCGGCTGCCACAGATTGTCGGGGCGATTCGGATCTTCGACGCCGTCGTATTGTTGCGAGTCATATCCGGTGCGGGCCAGATAGCGATCGAGCAAGCCGGGGGCAATTTTGTCTGCAACGATGGCTTCCGCTGAGGACAGGCCAACACAGAATTCGCGCCGGGGATTGTGCGCAGCGAAGTAAATCGCTTCCGCAGCGACTTCAGGCTGAAAAATTGGCGGTACCGGCTGCGCTTTGCGCGGCAAACGGCTTTTGACCCAGCCGAATTGCGGAGTGTTGAGCGCCGGCATTTGCAACATCGTGACCTTCACGTTGCTGTTGTCGTGGAGTAGTTCACACCAAAGCGAATCGCAAAAGCCCTGGACCGCGTGCTTGGCTGCACAATACGCGGCCTGCAACGGAATGCCGCGATACGCCAACGCGCTGCCAACCTGCACAATGACGCCGCGATTGCGGGGGAGCATCCGTTTTAGCGCAGCGAGTGTGCCGTAAACGTAGCCGAGGTAAGTCACCTCGGTCACGCGTCGAAATTCCTCGGGCGTCATTTGTTTGATCGGCGAGAAGACCGACGTCATTGCGTTGTTGATCCAGATGTCGATTTCGCCCAGCTCCGCTTCAATCTGAGCGGCCGCTGCTTCGACCTGATCTGCGTCGGCAACATCTGTTGGGATAATCAACGCTTCGCTTCCCAGTTCTTCCACTTCCCTGCGCGCGGCCTTTAATCCATCAGTTCCTCTCGCGAGCAGACCGATGCGCGCCCCGTGACGCGCAAACTTCCTCACCGTTGCGCGGCCGACTCCGGCTGATGCGCCTGTGACTATAACAACTTCAGGTGCGCGACTCACTAACGGTTCACTCTTGTTTCATTCTGGTGTAGGCGCGGTGGAGAAAGTCGGAGGCGGTTACGCTCACCAAAATCCCGGCGAAGAACCGCGTCACACGCGGAGCGAAAAGCAGACCGAAACTCAGAGCTGTGGCGCACCAGGGCGCCATGCAATACGGGCATGAAATCAAATGACCGATGCCGCGTTGAAATCCACGACCCCGCGGCTCCTCTTCGACCTCGCCCGCGCCAGAATTCCGAACATAGCTCACAAACGGCGCGCGCAGAATGCCGGTGATTCTGTCCTTGGCGACGATGCGGCTCAGCTTGTGTGTGGCTATTCCAAGCAGTGCCAGATCAAGCAAACTAAATTTTTTGGGCAGACGGTCCTGTTGAACGGCAATCCCTGTTAGAACGGCCACGCTCGCGAGATAAAAGCCGAGTAGCGTCGCGTATTCGGTGAGCAATTGTTCCTCGCACTCCTCCTTTTCCGCAGTCTTCGCGCCGTACTCGTCGATCGAAAAGTTGGCTTCAGTTTCGTGAGGCTGTGTTCGCTCCATAGAAATAGATCGAAAGATTCTGCGCGTTTGCGCGTGGTAGACGGCTTGGAGTCGCTTTTAAATCGCAACTTGCTAGCGCACTTTCCAGAATCGTTGCTACTGGAACTCATGCCGGATGCTTATGATGCGATTATCGTCGGCTCGGGACCGAATGGTCTTGCGGCGGCGATCACCCTGGCGCGTGCGGGATGCTCGGTGCTCGTTTACGAGTCGAACGGCACAATTGGCGGCGGCGCGCGTTCGGCCGAACTCACTCTGCCTGGCTTTGTGCATGACGTCTGTTCGGCAGTGCATCCGCTCGCGGCAGGCTCTCCGTTTTTCAGAACACTTCCGCTGGAACGCTTCGGCCTTGAATGGATACAGCCTGAAATTCCACTGGCGCATCCGCTCGATGACGGTTCCGCCGCTTGCCTATATAAAGACGTCGATCTCACGGCGGAACAATTGCAGGAAGATTCGGGCGCATATCGGCGCCTGATGAAGCCGCTGGCGGGTAACTGGGAAAATCTGTCGATTGAATTCCTCCAACCAATGCTGCATGTCCCGCGGCACCCGTTTGTGTTGGCGCGGTTTGGAGTTCCTGCACTTTGCCCCGCAACGTTGCTGGGGAATTTCATCTTTAAAGGGGAACCAGCGCGCGCGCTGTTCGCCGGGATCGCTGCGCATTCGTTTCTTCCGCTGGAGGCACTGGTCTCGTCCGCATTCGCATTGGTGCTTGGGCTTGCGGGACACGCCGTTGGCTGGCCAATTCCACGCGGCGGCTCACAGCGAATTTCCAACGCGCTTGCCGCTTATCTGCGCGAGCTTGGCGGGAACATCGAGGTAAATCATCGCATCGAGAATCTTCGCGACCTTCCAAAATCGCGCGCAATTCTTCTGGATGTTTCGGTCTGGGAGTTTTTGCGAATCGCCGGTCAACAATTGCCGGCGCGCTATCGCCGCAGACTGGAATCATTTCGACACGCGCCTGGAATTTTCAAAATCGATTATGCGCTGAGTGAGCCGATCCCATGGAAGGCCGAAGCTTGCCGTCGCGCAGGCACCATTCATCTCGGCGGCGGCATTGACGAAATCGCGGCGGCAGAACGCGAGGTGGCGCGTGGAAAAATTCCCGACGCCCCGTTTGTGCTGGTCGCGCAACAAAGCCTGTTCGACGCAACGCGCGCGCCGCGCAATCAGCACACGCTCTGGGCCTATTGCCACGTTCCTTTCGATTGCAAGATGGACATGTCGGATCAAATCGAATCGCAAATCGAGCGATTCGCTCCTAACTTTCGCGATTGCGTTCTCGCTCGCCACAAAATGGGTCCAGCTGATCTTGAGAAAGCGAATCCGAATTTGGCAGGCGGCGATATCAACGGCGGCGCGGCGAACCTGATGCAATTAATTGCGCGACCGATTCTCAGTCCAAGCCCTTATCGTACGCCTTTGCCTGGTGTTTACTTATGTTCAGCATCCACACCTCCGGGCGGTGGTGTCCACGGCATGTGCGGTTATCACGCTGCGCGTGTTGCTTTGCGCGAAATTTTCGGGAAACGCTAGAACGCAGGTGGCAAATGGCGAGCGGCTGCCCGCACCCTCACCTCAATCCTCTCCCTACTAGGGAGAGGCGGACGCGTCAGCGCCGGGTGAGGGTCGCGTTCACCACAAAACAATCACTGACGACGACCCATTCATGAGACCGCGCATGGCAGAGGTCTAGCAAAGTTGCTTGCATGAAGATACGGCCGCCGGACGTTTGAAACCCGTCTATAGATTGATGGGAGATCCACGTAACGTCGCACACGCTAAGAAAGTCACTCAGGAAAAGCGTCATAAAGCCAGGCATACGCAAAAGGCTGTTGCGCCTCAGCCGGCTAAGAAGGTGCAAATTGAGGAAACGAAATCGCCTGCCACCGAGCAAAGCGCTACGCCGAAGCCGGAGGTCGAAAAGCCATCTCAACCGCCAGATTCAAACCAGTTGGAGAAATCGCTCGCTGTTCTATCCAAGCTTAAGGAGTTGGAGTTTCACTCGCGATCAAACATCGAAAAGCTCGCCGAACTCAGCCTAACGATCGAGGAAGAACTCAAGCAAAAGGCGTTCGCTGAGGCCATCGGCGCAGTTTATGGGGCCCAGGACGCATTTCAATCCAAGATCCTGAAATTAATTGAAGATTACGAAGCAGAGTGCGCCCGGTTGAAACCGGCCGGCTAAGGGTGGGGTCTCGATTCTCAATTAGCAGTCAGTTTCGAACACCACTGCAAATCCAGCAGTCAAAAAATTAACAGACATGAAAACGAAAAACCTATTCACAATAGCAGCGATAAGCGCCGGCTTGGCATTCGGCGTCGCCGCTCAGGCAAAAGACAGGGAACACGAAGAGCAGAGCATCAACAGTTCTGAGGTGCCCACCGCGGTGCAACAAGCTGCCCAAGAGGAAGCCAAAGGCGGAACAATCGTTCGCTGGGAGAAGGAGGGCGCCAATTATGAAGCCGTCATTCAGAAGAATGGCAAGGAGATTGGTGTCGAGATGGACGCCACCGGCAAGGTGCTGAGCAAGCACAACGAAGCCAAAGAGCACAAACAAAAGGGCGAGAAATACTAATCATGGGTGGATCGCGTTGTCTCCAACGCGATAGTGGGTGAAGCGCGGCGAAGCGGCGTAGTGTAACGTCATCTTCGCGGCTTCCACGTCTTTGTGACGTTGTAGCCGGGGTCGGTGATCCCGGATGTCGCGAGGGCGGTACCGGGATCAACGATCCCGGCTACAGTGCGAGAGCACGCACGCAGGCGTAAAAAATTCCGCCAATGATTGCTCCAATGGCCACCAAAGCGACGTCTCGCTTCAGAAGTGCGATTAGAAGGAAAGCTGCTACTGCGATCGCGACAGTCACCCAGTCAATCAACGCTTCGGGAATCAGGTCCAGCGATACAACTGCAATCACACCGACTACTGCAGCACTGACGCCAGCGAGGAACGCCTGAAGCGAACGATTTTCGCGGAGTTTTTCAACATAGTGCACGCCGGCGAGAACGAAGACAAACGATGGCAGGAACACGAAGAATGTAGCAAGTGCCGCTCCCGGAATTCCGCCGGCGACATAACCCACGAATGTCGTGAACAACATGAATGGACCGGGCGTCGCCACACTGAGCGCCACGCCATCCAGTAATTGGCCATGGGACAGCCAGTGATATTGAGCAACAGCGCCGCGATCGACGAAAACAAGCGATGCATAGGCGCCGCCAAAGCTCAGTAATCCTGTTTTGAAAAACAACCAGGCAATCTGAAACAAACGCGAATCACCAAACGGAAGCAGGAGACCAATTCCGCCGATCATCGCTGGCACTGTAGGCGCAGTTTTTTTCAGCAACGGCCAGCCCTGCTCAACAATCAAATTCAATAAGCCCGCTATAAGGAGAATCAGCAGAAAATTGATCCCGACAAAACGCATTCCTACAAAGGCGCCAACCAATAGAACTGCCAGAAAAAAATTCCGAATGGCGGCGCGACCGAGTTTGATAATGCCAGCGGCAATAATGCCGAGGACAGCGGGCTTGAGGACGTATAAAGCATCATTGACCTGCGGCAGTTTGCCGTACTTAACGTACAGCCAACTGAGAACGATCATCACAACTGCACCAGGCAGGATGAAAGTGAGGCCGGCCAAAATGCCGCCCCACAGTTTGCGTTTCAAATAACCAACGTAAATGGCCAGTTGCAGCGCCTCCGGGCCGGGAAGCATGTGGCAGAAAGCCATGATTTTGATGAACCGATCTTTGGAAAGCCATCGGCGCTTTTCTACCATGTGATTGAACATCATCGTGATCTGCGCAACTGGCCCGCCGATGTTGACGAACCCAAGGAACAGAAAATATAGAAACACTTCGCGCCACGACGGCATTCGATCGCCCGAATGGGAGTTGTTCTGCGGAGTCTTGTTCATCGGCGTTGCAAAAATGCGTATAGCGCATCGAAGCACTGAAAGCCGCGGCGCAAAATTTCTTCATCTAGCAAACCTTCCTTCGCCCAACCTTTCAGGACACGGTCGATGCCAACCGCTTCCACTCGCTGATATCTCGCGTCGTCTAGATCTGCGTCGTGAATCATCTCGCCGATTTTCGCAACGATTTTGTCCGTAATGGCAAAGCGCCTGATGAGCGTCTCAAAAGTGCAGTAGTTGCCGTGATGCGAGAACTCAGCGTCGAGCATATCAAACGGGATCGCGTGTGGCACGGCGTCTGCGCATGGCGCGAATACAAACTTTGGCTTTCGGTCAATGAATTTGGAGATCAGCCATGCGGATCCGACGCGATCGATCTCCGGGCGAGGACGCGTCAGCCATGTTTTGCCTTGATATTGCTTCGCATCGAGGACCGCAAGTTGTCGCGCGCGACTGCGACCTTCGGCGCGGCGGAACAGCATCGCAACATCATGCCCGCGTGCACTGTCAAAGAAATCTACCTCGCGGATTTCACGGAATCGTCTGGTGAGGCGTTCCAGTTCTGAAGCTGCCGTTTCCGCATCTGTTTTCTTGCGGCTCCCGATAAAAGCCTGAAGCGATTTTCGCAGCTCGGCATAATCTTTGCCTCGGGCGTCGTTAAACATTGCAATCACCCTTTCCTTCGTCAGGCCTTCGATTTCCTGAGCCCGAACGAGCGTCGAATCGCCGCCGTAGTCGCGGATCTGTTGTGCCAGCCATTGAAACTGCTCGTATTGTGCGGGCTCATCGGGTAGGAGATACGTTGATGTCTTGATCTGTACTGCCCCCATCTTTTTCAAACGTCGCCACACGGCCACGCGTTCAGTATTGCGATTTGTCGGGAGACTAAACAGCAGGAGGAGCCATGAGGTTGCAGCGATCACAGCTCATGCTGGGCAATTGAAAGATGTATTGCAAATGTTATTTGAACTTACACACGACGTGCTGTGTCTTTGAAATAAGCATGAGAAATTTCTTGCTTCGCACAACAATTCTTCTCGGAGTTATCTCAACCGCGTTCGCTGCTGAACTTGACACCGCACGAATCGACCAGCTCACCGGGCTCAAGGGCAAGTTCAACGAAAAAGAAGGCGTCTATAAAGTAACCTTCCCGCGCAATGACGTGAAGGTGGTGGTGGACGGTTGGACGATGCCGCCGTTCATGGGTCTCGGAACGTGGGCGGCATTCACCCCGACAAAAGATGGAGCAATGGTGATGGGCGATACGGTTCTGTTTGAAGACGAAGTCAACGCCGCAATGTCAGCTGCGCTCGACAATGGTCTTAACGTCACTGCGCTTCACAACCATTTCTTCTTCGATCATCCAAAGGTTTATTTCATGCACATTGAAGGTGAAGGCTCTGTTGATCAATTAGCCAGCGCGGTCAGAAAAGTTTATGACGCTGCCAAACAAATTCGCGCGACAAATTCGCAGCCGAAAGATTCGTTCGGCGCTTCGCCGTTGCCTCAAAAGAATTCCATCAATGCCGCTCCTCTTAATCAAATCTTTGAAGCACAAGGTGAATCAAAAGATGGAATGCTAAAGTTTACGTTCGGTCGTCCTGCCAA
This sequence comes from Verrucomicrobiota bacterium, assembly GCA_046726875.1. Classification (GTDB taxonomy): domain Bacteria; phylum Verrucomicrobiota; class Verrucomicrobiia; order Chthoniobacterales; family UBA10450; genus Udaeobacter. The sequence goes on along the minus strand of JBKPBJ010000059.1, from coordinate 1,252 downwards.
AATGCACGGCACGAACATCGGCAAGGACATGGGCGTAAATACATGGGCAGCGTTCGCTGGGAGCGACGACAACGCCGTTGTCGATGGAGACTTTGCGGTCACGGAAGATGAACTGCAGCCTGTCTTGAGATCATTGCTGAAGGACAAGATCAACATTGTCGCCATTCACCAACACATGACGCACGAAGAACCGCGAATCCTGTTTTTCCACTATTGGGGGCGAGGGTCTGCTAAAGATTTGGCGAATGCCATTAAGGGCGCGTTTCTCGTGGGCGGGCTGCTCAAGGTGAGTTCGCCACCGCGCAATTAAACTTTTTGCAATATGCGCACGCGTCTTTGGCTAGCCATTGCGTCGATTCTGCTTTTGGCGGGCTCCGAAATGCTCAAAGCGCAGGGTTTCTTGAAGACTGTCGACGATGTGTCGCTACCGGGTGGGACGACGCGCTTTGATTACCAAAGCTTTGATCCCAAGAGCGGCCGTCTTTATCTCTCGCACATGGGAGATGGAAACGTGATCGTGTTCGACACAAGGACAAACAGGGTCGTAGCCAATATTCCCGGATTCCCCACCGTAACCGGAGTTCTCGTAGTTCCGGCGCTAAAGAGCGTTTACGCCAGCGTGACCCATAATCACGAAGTCGCCGTCCTCGACACAGAGAAGCTGGTCGTGACCAAGAGAATCAAGGACGGAAAGTTCCCCGATGGCTTGGCGTATTCTCCGGAGACGCACAAGGTGTTCATTTCGGATGAAGCCGGTGGAGTTGAGACTGTCATCGACACATACCGAAATGAACGGGTGAATACAATCGAAATGGGCGGTGAAGTAGGCAACACGCAGTATGACCCCGTTTCACACTTGATCTATGCCTGCGTCCACACTCGTAACGAGCTAGTCGAGATCAACCCTGAAACGGATAAAATCCAAGCCCACTACCATTTGTCCGGCGGAAAGCACCCTCACGGCTTCTACATCGATGATCAAAATGGAAAGGCTTACATTGCGTGTGAAGGCGATAACAAACTCCTGGTATTCGACATGAAAAACCATTCTGTTGAGAACGTGTTCCCTGTTGCAGACGGTCCGGATGTCCTCGCCTTTGATCGCGGCTTACAACTGCTCTATGTCGCGTGTGAGTCCGGCGCGGTATGTTTGTTTAGACATTCAAGTGGGAAGCTGGAGAAAGTCGGAAACGTCAACGTCGGTCCAAACAGCCATTCAGTGTCAGTGGATTCAGAAACGCACCGCGCCTAC
>JBKPBJ010000058.1:0-4122 GCA_046726875.1 Verrucomicrobiota bacterium | reverse complement strand
GCGCGTTTGCGGCGCGCCCAGCGGTCGCGCCCTACCATTTACGCGCCGTTCCCGTCATTGCCGATCGCTTCGACCGGGCAGCCTTCCATCGCTTCCTTGCAGAGGCCTTCTTCCTCGGGCGTCTCCGGCTGCTTGTAAACGTAAGAATGGCCGCCGTCATCGTTCCGTTTGAAATTCGCGGGGGCGGTCTCACGGCACAAATCGCAGTCGATGCACTGATCATCGACGTAGAATTTGCCCGGTACGTTCTCGGGGTATTTGTTCGCTGCGTCGGCCATTGTTTCCCTGAGGGTGAAGTAGAACGTTAGGAAGAAAGGCTCCTAACGCAATAATGTGCCCGCTGATTGGTTCAGACGCAACCGCAACGTGACGCTGGCACGTATCTCCTCAAACGTAAACGCGTTCTCGCATTTAGCGACCTCCCCCTTAACCTCTCTTCATGAAACAGGATGCTGCCAAAAGCCTGCGCGCGTTTGCAATCGAGTTGGTCATCTATTCGGTCCTGGTCACCGCATATTTCTTTCTTGTCCTGCATCTTTTAGGCAACTGGCTGTACCGGCTCGAAACACAACATCGCATCGTTTATGCCGTGGTCGCCATTCTGCTCATCGCCGGTCAGGCCGTTGCTCTGGATGCGGTGACCACTGGTTTGTTTCGCCTCCTGCGGCGCCGTTGGAGATGAGTCCATGTTTTTTCCAATCTCCAACTCTCATATCAATCCGCTTTACCTGGTCGTTGTCGGCTTTGTTATTGGAATCTTGGGCGGCTTTTTTGGCGTAGGCGGAAGTTTCATTGCAGGTCCGGCGTTGCGCCTGATGGGAGTGGATTGGAATTACGCAGTGGGAACGGACCTGGCGCATATCGTTGGCAAGTCGATCGTCGCAGCAAGAAAACATCGCACGCTAGGCAATGTCGATCTGAAACTCGGAATGATCATGGCCCTGGGCACGATCGGGGGCGCCGAAGGCGGCGCGCAACTGATCCAGGCACTCAAGCGCGCGGGCAACGTCAACACAGTCGTCAGCTGGGTAGCCATTGTAGTGTATGTCGGCATTTCCGTTTTTATGCTCTGGGAGAGCCACACAACCCTGAAGGTACACAAGGGCCGATCGCGCCGAACCGTTTCCGATATAAAGGCTGCGGAATCAAAAGCAGATCACTCCGTATTCGGACCAGTCACAAAAAAGATTCAGCAAATGAAAATTCGGCCGATGATCAATCTGCCTACCTCAGGGATACAAATCTCTCTCTGGACCATACTGGCCGTCGCCATTGTCGGCGGATTTTTCAGCGGCTTTTTGGGCGGGGGTGCGGGCTACATCCGAATGCCGTCGATGGTTTATGTGCTCGGGATTCCCACTCACCTGGCCGTGGGAACGGATCTTTTTGAGATCATCATTTCAGCGAGTTACGGAACGTTCACTCACGCCATCAAGGGCAACGTGGATATTCTGATTGCGCTCGTCATGCATACCGGCGCAGTGATCGGGGCGCAGATCGGCGTGGTTGCCACGCAATATTTCGCCGGACCAAAAATTCGGCTTGCGTTTGTGCCGTTGCCGTTGATCGGCGCGGCGATCGTCGTCTATACGCTCGTGACCGGCCACAAACTCTAGCCATGAAAATTTTAATTTGCAGTGACGGCACACCCTCAGCTCAAACCGCAATCGATCTCGGCGGATTGCTGGCCGGCCCGCTCACAGCCGAGACCACGCTTTTGGGAATCGCAGAAAGATCGGAAGACGAGCAACCCTTGCGCGACGCGCTTCATACGCAGGCGCAATCGCTCCGCCAACGCGGCGTATCACCGGACGTCGTCCTCGAATTCGGTGAGCCGGTGTTGGAGATCGTCCAGCAAACTTCGAAGAGCAAATACGATCTCGTTGTCATCGGCGCGCGCTGGACGGGCGCGGTGGGAGATTACTGGCGATCAAAGAGAACTTACGAAGTCATCAAGGCCATTCAGCCTCCCGTGCTGGTGGCCATCGGCGAACGCAAAGAATTGAAGCGTTTCGTGGTTTGTACAGGCGGAAAAGAATTCATCGAGCAAGCGGTACAATTCACTGGCAAGCTCGCCGCCGCCGTAGGCGCATCCGTGACTTTGCTACACGTAATGGCGGAGCCGCCCGCGATGTACGCCGATCTAGTCCGGATGGAAGAGAACGTTGATCAATTACTTCAATCAAAGTCCGAACTCGGGACCAATTTGCGCCGTCAAAAACGAGATCTCGACCGGCTGGGCGTCTCTGCTGAAGTGCGTCTCAGGCATGGCATCGTGATCGATCAGGTTTTTGAAGAAGTCCAGCAGGGCAATTACGATTTAATTGTAACTGGCACATCGCAAGCGCGCGGCCTGCTTCGGCACTACATCATGGGCGATCTAACGCGGAGCATTTTAAACCGCGCAAATGTTCCTGTGCTCGTTGCCCGCGCCGGCCCGCCCAAGCCAACTCGAACGCTGTGGAACGCGATCAAAGGATTGTTTAAGAAGGGCTAACCCTAAAAGCGGTGCGAGGACGCATCGCACTCCGAAAGCGCCTCGTGCAAAATTCGTTGCGAGACGCTGACTCTGTTTCGCGAAGCTTTGGGAGTGCGCACGCGTCCTCGCGTCGTTTTCACACATGATGCGTACGCGTGGAAATCAACCATCCGAACAACCAAGGCCGCACAGTTCGCGAGTGCGGCGCTGGCTCGGGCACCTGTTTCGCGAATGGACGATTGAAAGCCGGCGGCCAATGGCTCCGGCGTTTGCGAGACCGGAGCCATCGAAATGGAGCGATACGCAAGTCACCCTTGCCTGGCTCGGGCACTCCACAGTGCTCATCAATTTGTTCGGTGTGACCATTCTCACGGATCCCGTCCTCTTTCCGCGCGTCGGAATTCGTTTGCCAGGTATAACCATAGGCCCGAAACGCTTGATTGCGCCCGCGCTCCAGTTTCATGACCTGCCGCAGATCGACGTAATCCTCCTCTCGCATGCGCACTTTGATCACCTTGATCTGCGAACACTTCGTTGTTTCGATGAGACTACGCGCGTGATCACCGCGCGCGCCACGAGCGATCTGTTGAAACGAACCCGTTTTTGCGAAGTCACCGAGCTCAATTGGACGGAAAGAAAGACGTTGGGCAGTCCTGCAAGCGAGATCGAAATTGCCGCATTTCCCGTCAAGCACTGGGGCGCGCGCACGCAGCGGGACACACACCGCGGGTACAATGGATACTTAATCGCACGAAACGGGCGCCGAATTATTTTCGCCGGTGACACCGCGATCACCGAAAGCTTCGCAGCGCTGCGGCGACACGGCCCGATCGATGTCGCAATTATGTCTATTGGCGCATACAATCCGTGGATCCAATCACACTGCACACCCGAGCAAGCAGTCCAGATGGCGAATGCCGCAGGCGCTCACTTCGTTGTGCCGGTGCACCACCAAACGTTCCGCCTTAGCTTTGAGCCTTTCCGCGAACCGATCGAGCGCTTCGAAGCCGCGCTAAGTAAAACTCCCGAGCGCATTGCGTTGCGCGAAATCGGGGAGACTTTCGTGCTGCCGCTGTAGCTGCGTCTGTGTGAGACGCGACTCAGGTGTCTCAACGCTTCGCACAGCGAAGCGGCTAAAGGAGCGCGCTTGTGTCAAGCGCCGCTGGATGCAATGTTTTGCCCGCTTCCCGCCGACGTAGCTCAGTTGGTAGAGCAACGGTTTCGTAAACCGTAGGTCACGGGTTCGAATCCCGTCGTCGGCTTTGAACAAAATTTCGATTGTTCAAGCAGCGCGATACCTCGACGCCCTCCTGTTTTAGCATCAGAGATGTGACGCAGGATTGAAAACTAATCGAAATCGCGTTTCATGCGCCAAATCGGCATTTCAGTTTTACCTCACATATGTGATGTAAAAATGAAAAGATCGACGCAAGCAGATGCCGGCTCGGCTGAGTTAACGACGAGCAGCGGATTCGGCCCGTCAAAGAGGCGACTTACAACAAGAGTCCCCACGAAAGCAAAGCGGACGCATCGCGCCACACCCGGCTGGGACTGTCGCCCAGCACAACCACGATTACATCTTTGCCGGGACGCGTGCCGCTTGCGATCAAGCATTTGCCTGCAGCGTCGGTATAGCCGGTCTT
>JBKPBJ010000057.1:0-21170 GCA_046726875.1 Verrucomicrobiota bacterium | reverse complement strand
AACACGATTTTAGCTTTGGCCGCCAGCGTCTTCAGTTTTGCTCTGGCTCTGGCCGCCGCGTGCCGAAGGAAACGCTCGGTTGCAAACTGGTTTTTCTCCATTGGAATGTTGATTTTCGCGCTGGAGAATCTTTTCGGCGCGATATGGCGCGAGACGGCGATTCCCGAAAATGCAGCGTTTTGGGGAATGCTTACGCTTGTGACGAAATCATTCGTGCCCGGCGTCTGGGTTTGCTTCAGCCTGACATATTCGCGGCGAAGCGCTCGCACGTTGCCAGTGCGAGCCTGGGTTCTTGCCCTCGCGGTGCTCTTACTCCCGCTGAGCATATCGCTGATTTTCCGGGATCAATTGGTGCCTGTTTCTCCGTACACCGACTCAGGTGCAGACTGGTGGGTTCGTTCTCATGCAGCCGCCAAAATACTCAATGGGTTTCAGCTCGTTGCGGCGGTGATGATTCTAATGAACCTGGAAAAGACTTTTCGATCGGCTGTCGGCACGATGCAGTGGAGAATCAAATTTGTCGTTATTGGGTTAGGGATTGTGTTCGGAGCGAGCATTTATACCCTGAGCCAGGCGCTGCTTTTTTCCGGTGACATCCTGGTCCTGAGCGATGTCGACACTGTGGCGCTCATGATCGGGTGCCTATTGCTTGTGATCGGCTTTGTTCGAAGCGGGTTTGGAGAAATCGATGTGTATCCCTCTCATGCCGTCTTGCGCACATCGCTAACGTTTGTCTTGGTAGGCACGTATCTTTTCGTTGTAGGTGTCCTTGCTCAGGTGGTGGTGCGAACCGGCAAGCCGGCCGCGTTCCAGTTGCAGGCACTTGTGGTGCTGGTGGCCTTTGCATTGCTGGCCATGCTGCTGCTATCGAATCGAATCCGGCAAAAGATGCATCGCATCGTTAGCCGTCATTTTAAACGGCCGCAGTATGATTTCCGCCAGATATGGACGCACGTGACGCAATCCATGTCTAACGTATTCGATCAGTCCGGACTTTGTGCAGCAGCGGCGAAATTGATCTCGGAGACGTTCAATGTTCTATCGGTCTCCATCTGGCTGCTTGATGAACAAGACCGGCTGGTGTTTGCGGCATCTACTTCCAAATCAGAACAGGAGGTCGCTGATGTGCTGCCAAAGGGCGAGCAAAATTTTGCGAGCATGCGCGTGCTTACCCGGCCTTTTGATTTGGAAAAGGCCAAAGGAGATTACGCTGAGAGCCTGAGGCAAATAAGTTTGAGCCAGTTTCAGACTGGAGGGAATCGGGTTTCAGCACCGTTGTGCGCTGGCAATTCTTGTCTGGGCGTTGCCATCCTGGCAGATCGTGTTGGCGGTGCGCCTTACACAGTAGAGGAGTTGGATCTGCTCAAATGCATGGCCGACCAGATTGCCGTAGGCCTGCTGAACCTGCGCCTGACAGACGAGATTACGCGAGGAAAAGAACTGGAGGCTTTTCAGGCGATGTCTGCGTTCTTCGTACACGATCTGAAAAATGCCGCCTCAACCTTGAGTCTAATGCTTCAAAATTTGCCGGTGCATTTTGATGATCCGCTTTTTCGAAAGGACGTTTTGCGCGGAATCGGAGAAGCAACGGATCGCATTAATACAGTCATTAGCCGCCTTACTTCGCTAAGGCATCTCGAGCTCAATCTCTCGGAGGTTGACGTCAATATACTCGTTGATGAAGCAGTGAAGGCTTTAAACTGCGCGCCGAACTTAAAGGTCGTGAAACACCTGGCTTTGGAGCCAAAGCTAAGACTCGATCGCGATCAATTCGGCAGTGTAATCACCAATCTCCTTTTAAATGCTCGCGATGCTGTCGGGCCAGGAGGGGAGATAAAAATTGAGACGGCGCAAAGCGATAACTGGGCAGTCGTTTCGATCGCTGATAATGGCTGTGGAATGAGCCCGGCGTTCTTGAAGTCGTCATTGTACAGACCCTTTCGTACCACAAAAAAGAAAGGACTGGGCATCGGCATGTTTCAATCGAAGATGATTGTCGAAGCGCATAGCGGGCGAATCACCGTCGAAAGTGAGCTGGCCGTTGGCACAACTTTCCGGCTGATGTTGCCTCTCAACCACCACTCAGCATGAAACCGACCATGCTGATTGTGGATGACGATGAGGCGATCCGCACCCAGATGAAATGGGGGCTAAACCAGGATTACGAGGTATGCTTCGCGGAAGATCGCAGAAGCGCGGTTGAGGTTTTTGAGGCAAACTCGCCAGCGGTGACGCTGCTCGATTTGGGCCTGCCACCTCATCCAAATGAGTGCGATGAAGGAATGGCAGCGTTGTCCGAAATCCTCGCGATCGATAGCACGGCTAAGGTCATCATTATTTCCGGCCAGAACGAAAAACCAAATGCGATTCAAGCCGTTGGTGCAGGCGCTTACGATTTCCTGTGCAAGCCAGTGGAGATGGAGGCACTAAAACTCCTCCTCCGGCGATGCATCCACGTGGTGGACCTCGAAAAAGAGTATCGCCAGTTACAACAAAGCAGGCGGTCGGACGTATTCGAGGACATGCTCGGTACCAGCCCACAAATGCAATCTGTCTTTGGTTTTATTCGCAAAGTCGCCACGACCAATGTTCCGGTGCTTTTGCTCGGAGAAAGCGGCACCGGCAAGGAAATGGCAGCAGCGGCCATTCATCGCCGCAGCAACCGCAAGGAGGGCCCTTTCGTTGCGATCAACTGCAACGCTATTCCGGAGAATCTGTTGGAGAGCGAACTATTTGGCCACGAAAAAGGCGCGTTCACCGGTGCGCACATTCAGCGCAAAGGTCTGCTGGAAACGGCCAGCGGTGGCACCCTGTTTCTGGATGAGATTGGCGAGCTTCCACCGGCCATTCAGGTAAAGCTGCTTCGATTTCTACAGGAGCAGCGGCTTCAGCGCGTCGGTGGACGAGAGGAAATCCAGGTCGATACCCGGTTGGTCGCCGCGACCAATGCCGATTTAAAAGAGATGGTCGAGACCGGAAGATTTCGTGAGGATTTATATTTCCGTCTTGCGGTCGTTACGATCCGGTTGTTGCCGCTTCGCGAGCGCGGTGAGGATGTCGCGCTTCTCGCGTGCGAATTCTTGCTGCGATATGCCGCTCAGGAGCAGCGCGCGAACCTGGTGTTCACGCCAGACGCATTGCGTGCAATGACGCGTCATTCGTGGCCGGGCAATGTCCGCGAACTGCAAAACCGAGTAAAGCGCGGCATCATTATGGCGAGCGGCTCCCGAGTCACCGCAAAGGATCTGGAGCTTGACCCGCGTCATGTAGGATCACCATCATCTGGAACGACGTTAAGAAAAGCGCGCGAGCAAGTGGAACGCGACATGATCCAGCAAGCCCTGACGCGACACGCCGGGAGAATTACTGCTGCCGCTGCCGACCTCGGTATTAGTCGGCCGACTCTCTATGAGCTTATGGAAAAGCTCGGTATCGCGAAAAAGAATGGCAACACAACTATCAACTAACATCAAGTAACATCAAGTAACATCAATAACATCAAAATCGTGGTTCATATGCAAACAAAAATCTTGTTTAGAATCGTAACGCTTGTTCTGGCCATTTTCCTCGTTACCGCCTGCTCCAAGGAAGCCAGGAAAGCGCGCCTCCTGGGTGAGGCTGACAATTATTTCAAAGCAGGCAACTATGACAAAGCCAAGGTAACCTACCTGAACGTAATCCGGGTAGATCCTCAAAACGCGCTCGCGTTTGAGAGGATCGGAACAATGTGGCAGGAGGATTCAGCACCGTTGCGCGCAGCTGCTTTTTTAGCGAAGACGAGTGAGCTGGACCCGAAGAACGTTGAGAATCGAACGCGCCTGGCCCGCTGTTATTTGGCCATAGGACGGTTCTCTGACGGAGCCAAGGAAGCATCAAAAGTGCTAGACCAAAATCCAGATAATGGCGATGCACTTATCATCTTAACCGAAGCGGCACGAAAGAAAGAAGATATTGAGGCCGCCGAAGAACAACTCCAGAAATTCCCCAAAAAGAACGACGTTTCCTTCTACCTGGCTTCGGCGAATCTGTTTTTCAACAAGGGTGATCCGGGCGCTGCGGGGAACTCACTTGGGCAGGCGCTCGCTGTCGATCCCAAATCATCCCAGGCACACCTGGCACTGGGAAATTTGCATCTGGTTCAGAGAGACTTCAAACGAGCGGGCGAAGAATTGAAGAAAGCAGCAGACCTTGCGCCGGTTCGATCAATTGAACGCTTGAAATACGCCGCACTTAAGTCGGCCGCCGGTGATACCGAGGAAGTGAGAAGGATTGCCACCGAAATGACGAAGCAGGCGCCAGACTATCTTCCGGGTTGGACCTTGCTGGCCGAGCTTGCCTTTAAAGCCAAGAAATACGATGAGGCCCTTTCGCTTCTTGAAAATGTCTCTAGCCGCGACCCGGAATATGTCGATGGCCGCAGGCTGCAAGGCAATGTGCTTCTCGCTAAGGGCGATACGAAAAAAGCGGTCGAAGTTTTGGAGCGACTCGACCAAACAACTCCCGACGCTCCTCTCATCAAATACGAATTGGCACGCGCATATCTCCAAAATAACAACATGAACCAGGCAGCATTGGCACTGGACCAAGTTGTCTCAATTAATCCGAATTATGACGATGCCGGTCTTCTGCTCGGGCAGATAAATCTTGCCACCGGCCATGGTGACAAGGTGATCGAACCGATGACCCGTTTGCTGAAAAGAAGGCCGGATCTAAGCAATGCTGCATTGGTCCTCGCCGCCGCTTATAGTTCGCTTGATCGGTTTGACGATGCTGCCGCAGTTCTTCACAACCAAGCGGAGTCCATGCCCAACGATCCACAACTTCAGATAGCACTCGGCTTGACCTTGTGCCAGACCCACAGAAATGACGAAGCGCGCCAGGCATTTGAAAAAGCTGCCCAGCTCTCGCCCAATGATCTGTTTCCGATCGATCAACTCATTGACCTGGATTTGTTCGACAAGCATTTTGACGCTGCACGACAAACGATACGAAGTCAGTTCCAAAAAGATCCTAATTTGCCAGCCGGCCATTTTTGGGAAGGCAAGGTACTGGCGGCAGAAGGAAAATGGGACGCAGCTGAGGCGGAGCTTCAGAAGACACTCCAGTTCGATCCTAATTTTTCCAGCGCCTACGATGTACTGGCCCAGATTTATGTTGCGACCAACAAACTCCCGCAGGCGGTTACCCAATTGCAGGGGCTCCTCTCGAAGGACCCCAAGAATACGTCAGCCCTCATGACCCTGGCGCTCGTTTACGACCGGATGAACAATTACCCAAGTGCGCGGGACGCATATGAGAAGCTTTTGTCCATCCAGCCCGACTTCGTCCCAGCACTAAACAATCTAGCGTATCTCTACACTGAGCACCTGAACAATCTCGACAAAGCTTATGAGCTGGCGAGCAAGGCTCGCCAACTGGCAGAGCAGAACGCTTCGGTCGGCGATAGCCTTGGCTGGGTTCTCTACAAACGCGGCGATTATCAGCAGGCATTGCCAATTCTTCAGCAGAGCGCCCAAAAAGCTGCCGATAATCCGGTGATCCAATTTCACCTTGGCATGACTGCCTACATGATGGGCCAAACAGATTTGGCCAGGGTCGCCTTGAAGAAAGCCGCCAGCGCAACGAAGGATTTCTCAGGCAAGGAGGAAAGCAAACGTCGTCTGGTTTTGCTTGAGAGCGGCACGACTGGCTCCCAAGCACTTTCGGTTGTGCAACTGGAGGAAATGACTAAACAGCAGCCTAACGACGTCATCGCCCAGATGCGTTTGGGGGAAGCTTACGAAAAACAAGACGCGGCGGACAAGGCGGCTGCGGCTTTTGAGCAAGCGCTAAAGGTGAATCCCAAGTTGACCGCTGCCATAAGCAAGCTCGCACAACTCAATGCCGGTCCACTCCAGAACAAGGAGAAGGCTCTCGCTTACGCAAAGAAAGCGCGGGAACTGGCGCCAGCCGATCCACAGGTTGCTGCCCTTGTCGGGAAGGTGGCATATGAAAGCGGCAATTTCGCTTGGGCTTACAGCCTTCTGCAGGAAACCGTCCGCAATCGCCAGAACGATCCCTTAATCTTGCACGACTTGGCGTGGGCGGCTTATAGCTTGGGAAAAGTGAACGAGGCTCGAGACGCGATGCAGAAAGTCCTGACGAACAATCCTGATTCCGTTCGAGCTGCTGACGCCAAAAAATTTCTGGCGTTGACTGCCCTGGAGGGAAAGTCCAAGGAACTCATCGCCGCCGAGTCCGAGGTGCAAAATGAATTGAAATCGGATCCCAACTATGTGCCGGCACTCATGGCCCAAGCCGCCCTTCTTGCGCAGCGCGGCCAAGCGAAACCGGCAACGGAAACTTACACAGACATCCTGCGCCGGCTCCCTGATTTCGCGCCTGCACAGAAACGCGTTGCCGCGTTGTATGCGCAAGACCCATCCGCAGTTGCTGCCGCGTACGACCTCGCCACAAAAGCGCGTAAGACATTCCCGGACGATCCAGAGCTATCCGAGCTTCTCGGCCGGTTGAGTTACGAGAAAAAGGAATATCCGCATGCCATCCAGTTATTACAGGAAACTGCTCGAAAACGGCCACTCGATGCCGACGCTCTTTTTTACCTGGGAATGTCTCAGCTCCAAGCCAGACAAACCGCAGAAGCGCGCGGGGCCCTTAATCAGGCTTTGGTGGCTGGTCTCCAAGAACCCCTCGCGACTGAAGCAAAGCGCGCCCTCGCAGATATCCAGCGGGAGTAAACTCGGAAACCAGAACTCATTACAAGCCATCCGGCTCTGCTGAAAGGCTGACACGAAAGCGTTGGAAGCGCCGTGAGTCGCGCCGGCTCGGCGCCCCAGTGGTTTTAGACTGGCGTCCTGCGCGCAGCAGCGCGCGGCCTGCGGAACTTACCTTCAAGGCTGCCTGCAACGTTTGCACACCTCAGCCTGTATACGACGCATGACACATGGATGGTCGAGAAGCAACTACACAGAGTGAAAGGCTTCAGCAGCATGCTGGAAGAAAGCTCAAGAGAGTGGAAAATATTCACATCTTGCCTGCCATACTGAAAGGCTTCGCTCAAAATGCCGTCAAGTATCCCTATGAGCTGAGATACCGCCTGCTGAAAAACTGCTTTACAGAACTCAAGTTATTCAGTTCCCCAAATATCAAAGGAATAGAGTTATCAGACATCGAAGGCATAGAGAACGCGCGAGTCGCGGGAGGAGTCACCAAAAAGGCCCTGGGGCCCGTATTCGATTCATTTGTGCTATCCGCTTTAACTCAAGTTTTGGATTGTAAAAACATCTTTGAAATAGGAACCTATTTGGGGGAAACGGCCTGGCTATTAGCCCATAACAAACCAGATCTTCAAATATACACTCTTGATTTTGAAGATGTGGCAATGGCAGACAAAGCCAAATTTCAATTTACCGACCGTAACTATCTGGAAGAAAAGCACAGAGGAACAAGGTATTCGGGCACTCCAGAGCAAAGCAGGATCACACAACTTTACGGTGATTCGGCAACGTTTGATTATTCTCCCTACTATAATAGGATGGATCTCGTGTTTGTTGACGCCAGCCACAGTTATACATATGTGAAATCTGATTCTGAAAACGCGTTTAAAATGCTATCAAGGGATGGAACTGTAGTTTGGGACGACTATACACACTATCCGGGAATTTACGCCTACTTGAACGAAATTGCCCCGGACTTAGATGAGCCTGTTATGCATATTCGAGGAACAAGACTTGCAGTCTATAGTAGGCGTCAAATAACCGCTACAAACAGTGGTTAATTTGAAGGGTCTTCCAGAAGAGCATGACTTGATCCGGTGGCTGGAGGTGGATGAACGGCAGCCAGGGTGGTGCCTATCGAGAATGACCGCATCGGCTTGCGGCTGACTCGTCGACGGAGAGACCTCGCAGTCGCTCCCGCACAGAAAGGCCTAGCCGCGTTGTATGCACAAGACCAATCAACAGTCGCTGCTGCGGACGACCTTGCCACAAAAGCCCGCAAGATGTTACTCGGACGATCCCGAATCGGGCCGAACTTTTGGGACGACTGAGCTATGAAAAGAAAGAGTATCCACGGGCCGTCCAGTTATTCCAGGAAAGCGCTCGCAAACAACCGCTCGATGCCGATTCGCTTTTCTATTTGGGTATGTCGCAACTTCAAGCCAGGCAAAAAACCGAAGGCCGCGGAGCGCTTGACCAAGCCTTAGCCGGCGGCCTTCGGGAACCGTTGGCCAGCGAAGCAAACGCGCCCTGGCCGACCTCCAGAAGGAGTGACGCGGCTTGCCGGAACACAGTTGGACTCCGCTGCGTCGAGTCTTGGCTGCAAGACCACATATACATTTGGAAATGGCCGGCTGCGACACGATGACTTTGCAAGTTTGAGCGAAGTGGCTACGACGCTTATACGTTGGCGCAGATCAGCAGCCTCCCTTCCTTGAGCTGCGGCTTGCCAACCGGATGGCCCCTGCAAAGAGTGCCAGAATAGAAAGTTGTCTGCTCTCTAGAGATTGCTTTTCCGGCGCGATCGGATCCTCGACGGCGAGGAGTTCCTGGAGCCGGTCGCTCACTCCGCCTTGCTTTGACAGGCATCGGCGCAGGCAGCTAGTCTCAGTAACCGTGGAGGTTGAGCGATTCAGCCGGCTTGAACAGCCAGAAGGAGCGCCCCGCGTAGTAGCGGCGGAGTTTTTCGTTCTCCGTCTGGCCAAGGTCTAACGCCCAGATCACTGAAGCAGCGTCGATGTTTGCCGGGTTATAAATCCATTCCTCATGCGAGCTTTGAAGCCCGGTGTAGTTGACCAGGATCACGTGCCGCCCCGGACGCGTGATCAGCAACTCTTGTTCGATGCTCTCCTTTTGCGCGACTGGCGCGCGCTTAGCCTGAATCTGATCTGGCGTCTGCTGCCTGGCAATCGCTTCGCCCTCAGAGGCAATCATTACCAGCAAAACGGCCACCGGCATGGCGTTCACCAGGAAGCGACCGGGCTCGCGCCCATCGTATTTCCATCGCCTCAGATAACGCAAAGACTGTGCTGCCAGTATTAACAGCACCGCCAGAAACGGTGCGCCATAGTGGACATACCACCACACCTCAATCAGCGACGCGGCCGCGACTGCTCCCACCAGGATCGCTGGAAAGCGTGTTCTGCGCGAACGTAATAAAAAAACAAGTGAAGCGCTCATCGGCAGCAGCCAGATGAGGTTGCCGTAATAGTAGCGCAGCAGCGTGAGCCAGTCCAACGGACGATCGATCAAGAGGCGTAAACTCCGCATCGACTCATATGTCTGCCGCGACTGGGATTCACCATCGAAAGGCCGAAAAAGCCGCGGACCGGTGGAAATCGGTATGATCGAAAAAGGCGGCACCCTCTCATACTGCTCGTAGTATTCCCGATACGGCAGCCGCAAGGGGTGACCTGTTATGCGGTAGTTATCGTATCCGAGCCAACAGGCGCCTACCGTTCCGGTCAGCAAAATCGGCAGCCACACGCGCGCCGAGCGATTTGCCACGGCCAACCCGGTGAGCGCCAGCACAACGAGCAACAAACCTTCAAACGGCCGCGCCAGGATGACGATCACCGCGCCGATTCCAAAGACCCAGGCGTAACGCGGTTGTCTCCCGCGCACGATGCGGACCCATGCTCCGGTAACGAGCGCCCCCCCAATCGCCGTCACCGCCCCTCCCCAGTAGCTGTTCATCCAGTAGCTGAAAAGACAAAGATATATGCTGATGAATCCTCCGAACAGCGCCCAACCCGGCGGCAACCAGCCTTGCAGCGCCCAGCAAAGCGCAGCCGCCAGCAGACCTGCGCTGAGCCACACGCCGAACCAGGGATGACCGAAGATCACCTGGCCCAGCGCCATCATCAGCGCCTGCCCGGGTGGGAACCGGGAAGCGTAAGTAGGTTGTTGCAGGATATAAGTGCTCTCGAAGAATTCCCACAGCGGATGCGCCGGATTGGTCAGGCGGCCATGCGCGAATGTGTCGGCCTGAAGAAGATAGCTGAATTCATCGTAGATAACCGGCTTTGGGATTGGCCAGACCGGCAGCAGCGCCGCGCGCACCACCAGCACCAGCGCGCCTAGTCCCGCCCAACACCATGCCTTGTGCCTGGCGAGAGCGGAGAGGCTTCGCACAAATCTGCTCCACAAATCGTGCCAGCGTGGCGGCGCCGATTTCGCCAGGAGGGCAAAAATTCCAATCAGCAGCAGGCAATAGATAATCTGGTGAAACACAAGGCGGAACACAAGGCCGGCATTGTATCACGCTCACTCACATTCACGAACATCAAAACGGGCCAGATCGCGATTGGAGAGTGGTTTTATCGATCCTGTGCGGTAGAAGAAGAGCATGCAGTTAGCAGGCCAGACTGAGCTCGTTGAAGTTTCGGTGGTTATTCCCTGCCTTAACGAGCAGGAGACCTTGGGAAATTGCATCGAGCAAGCGCGGCGCGCTTTGCAGAAGCACAATGTTGCCGGCGAAATCGTGGTGGCGGACAACAATAGCACCGATCTGTCTCGCGCGATCGCCGAGGGTCACCGCGCGCGCGTCGTCCTTGTGAGAGAACCCGGCTACGGCAGCGCGTTAATGGGAGGCATCGCCGCGGCGCGCGGCCGATTCATCATCATGGGCGATGCGGACGAGAGTTATGACTTCCTTGAGATTCCGAAGATCATTGAAAAATTAAGGGAAGGATTCGACCTGGTTCAGGGATGCAGGCTGCCGGCGGGCGGCGGTTCGATTCGGCCCGGCGCGATGCCATTTCTACATCGCTGGGTCGGCAACCCGCTCTTCTCGTTTCTGGGCCGCAAATGGTTCCACGCTCCGATCAATGACGTTTACTGTGGTTTGCGCGGTTTTGCCAAGGCAATGTACGAGCGGCTCGATCAACGGTGCAGCGGCATGGAGTTCGCCACCGAAATGATCATCAAGGCCAGTCTGCGCGGCGAAAAAATCACAGAGGTCCCAATCACTCTGCATCCCGACAGGCGCACCGCGCACGCGCCGCATCTGAAAACATTTCGGGACGGCTGGCGCACGTTCCGTTATTTTTTAATGTGCAGCCCGCGCCGGCTTTTTGTGGTTCCCGGCGCTGCCTCTATTTCATTCGGTCTGCTGGGTTACGCCGTGGCCATGCCGGGTCTGCGTCTCGGGCATAGCACCTTCGACGCGCACACGCTGCTGGTCTCCAGCCTTGCCATCCTGTGCGGCTACCAATGCATTCTCTTTGCGATTTTCGCCAAGACTTTTGCCGTTACGGAAGGATTCCTTCCGCCAGACCAGCGGTTGGAACGCTTTTTCAAATTGGTAAATCTCGAGCGTGGATTGGTGGTCGCCGCGCTTGCAATCTTGGCCGGCGGTATTTTGATACTGGCTGCCGTCCGGCAATGGTGGCTGAGCGGTTTCGGTAATCTGGATTATGCCCGCACCATGCGCGTGGTGGTGCCGGGCGCGACGCTGGTTGCTCTCGGGTTTCAGAGCGTCTTTTCGAGCTTTTTCGTCAGCATTCTCGGCATGCGGCGAAAATGAGCAGCGCGAGCACGCCTCAGTGGTGAGCCTTTACTGACGATCGCAGCGACAATCCGCGGCAAGGCGTGCACAGCCGGCTCGCCCCCGCGTTGCGTCGCGAATTGTGATAGCTGTGTCTGTTCCGGATTCGCTCCGATCAGTTCGCCCCGAAAGCTTTCGGGGCCAGCACGCAGCGCCCGATCGATGATGTATCTAAAGCTGGCGGTGGTTCCCGCCACGATCACAATGGCGCATCCTTCGCGATCGGGGTAATTTTCCATGTGCCGGATTTTGTTGCAAGGCCGTTGCTCGCCGAACCAGGACCACCCACCGGCCTGCTTCAGGAAAGCGCATGGAAACGGCCGCTCGACCCGGATTCGCTTTTTTATTCTCGGGATGTCGCAGCTCCAAGCCAAACAAAAAACCGACGCGCGCAAGGCGCTTAATCAAGCCTTGACCGACGGACTCCAGGAGCCCTTCGCGACCGAAGCAAAACGGGCCCTCGCACAGTTGGATCGAGAGTAGCGTGTTGCTCCTTCTCTCTATGGAGGTTGTCGGAATACCTAACAAGCGTCGGAATTCCTTACGATTTTGCCCCGGCAAAATGAATCGCCAGCTCGTTACTCCGGCGCCTAGGCACATGGTTTCCAGGTGATCCCTGATGTTTTCGCTGCCAAAATAGAGATTTAACTCATTCACTTCATAGGGATTTTTCCTGCCTTGCGAGTGATGCGGTGATCGCATCTAGGACTGGCATAGGGCGTGCTTTTTATTCTGTCGTATGAAAATAAGGGCAATCTCAACGGGAAAACTCACACTACTGTTAGCCGCCGTCTGGGCGGTAATCCTCGCATCGAGCGACGATGCCAAGGCCATTGCTTACCCGCTTCCCCCGATTAACCTTGCTAGTGTGGACCAGCATGAGCTGGGGCAAGTCCTACCAGGGATGCTGGCAGGTGACGCTGAGCAATACGTTAACTCGGTGATCGGTTTGTCGCTCGGCGGCTCAGAACATCTGATCATCAATGGCCAAGATAGCTTGGTGACGCGTTCCAATAATGACTTTGGTCCGTTGTCTGGCCCTGCGACACTTGCTCTCACAGGCCAAGGCGTGACTGTAAACCTTCGCACCCAAGGCACGTATGATTATCTGCTTGCCAAATACGACGGACCGAATGCTATTTCTGCAGTTTGGTACGTCGGTGATTTAACTGGCATAATTAGAATTCCTGCCATTTCGGGCGAGTACGGTCCTAGCTGGGCACTTTTCACATCTGGCCCTCAAAGTGTCCCTGATGGCGGTGCCACGGTGATCATACTCGGCGCAGCTCTGGGTATCCTCGGTGTAGTGCGGCGCTATCTACTAAATTAATCGAAGCTGAGCGTCCCGATTTTTCTTTGATAAACTGAAAGCAAGGTGGCCGTTCCTTTGAGAACGGCCACCTTTGCGTGTACACTTTGGGCTCGTCGCTCGCGATGAAGTGTTCAAGTAGCCTTTCCCTTCAGGTGGGATCCGTGTTCAAAGTTTGAATTGGTGCCCCTGTTGTAAGCAAAGGCTTACAAGATTTACTCGAGCCCGGAAAAACATGCAACCTTCATGAGATCAACAGCTTACGTAATTTAATGCCAGTCAAAGCAATTATTTGCGTCGGTAAAGCTTACGGATTCCTTGCATGCGACTGGACAGGTTGTATTTCAGTTATCTTTGATAATCAACAACTTACGCGAGTTGGCACAACCTCTGCTTACGTTATGGCTGCTTCTTTGCATGGTGCTTGGGAGTAAAAATAAAGAGAGGTTAAAAAAAAATGAAAACGAAGAACATAATCAAATGGCTGGCACTGCCAGCGGTTCTCGGTCTTCTGTCTTTAGCGACTGCCCAGGCCGATACCACATTGGGAGATAACACATACGCCGCAAAGTATACGGCCCCTAGTAGCTCCTTTCTTCTGGGAACAGTTATTCCAGGGTTAGAAGGCAACCAGGGTCAAGTAGCCCGCGACGTGCTTATGACGAATAACTTACTAAGCAAGGCGCTCGGATCCCAAACAGGCTCGAATCCGGGAACCACGAGCGACCCGCTTTATTCGCGTACCGCTCTTGCTGGTTCGGGCCCGGCTAACGGTACAAACGCGGCGTTTGCGAGCGGGCTTGGAGGTGGTTCCGGGTCGACTGTAACCGTCGATCTAAACCATTTTGGAATGTTTACCTACCTGGTGGTCGCGTACGATGGCCCAAACTCTGGTGTTGCGATATGGGATATCGCCGGTTTGACCGGTAATATTACATTTGCGGCATATGCTTATCCCGAGTTAAACGGGGTAGGCCCAACCGAGACAGGTAATCTCCTCAATGGGGGAAGTATCGCCCAATACCGAATTACCAGCTGGACGTTGCTCAACCCGACATCAGCTCCGGATGGCGGTGCCACTGTTATGTTGCTCGGGGCGGCCCTCGGCGCGCTGGGTATGGTGCGGCGTTACCTGGCTAGTTAACGAATTTTCCAGTAAGCGTCCCGGTCCTCGCGACGCTGGGAAGCAAAGTGGCTGTTCCTATGGACGGCCACTTTGTCTTTTGTACCGGGAGCGACGCTTTAAGCGGGCAGCACTTTTTCCGCGGGAACCTCCATCTCCAGCGACCGCCCAAGGAACTCGAGCAGAACTCGAATCCGTTCTCTTGCAGGCAATAGCTGGGTGATCACCACCTCGAGTCCCTGAAAGGGTCCTTCTATGAGTTGAACTGGCTGGCCAATTTTTAGCGAGGAATCGACAGTGACCACTTCTTCGGTGCCCGCCTTTGACTGAAGCGCGATGATGGTATCGTCCGGCAGGGTTGCCAGGCGATCCCCAAAACGGACAATTCCCCGGACTCCGTGGGAGCTTTCAACGGCGCGATGCTGGGTGGAATAAACAAATTTCGCAAACAAGTAGCCGGGAAACATCGCCTCTACGAACCAGACTGGTCCTCTCCGTGTCAGCTTGCGAAAACGCAAGCGGGGTGACAAACATTCGATGGCAAACCTGCGCCGCAGCGCCGTGGCCGCAAGATGCTCTCGCTTAGGTTCGGCCTTCAGGCAGAACCACACCGGTTTGTCAACGAGCGCGAGCGAGGCAGACGACTCCGTCATATACGAACACTATGGCCGTCGAACTGCGAAGCTCCTAAAAATGCCCAAATAGCTACAGTTTCTTGGTGTCCATTTTGCATCGGTAACGAAAATCCCGCTGCGTGGCTTGCACGTTTACGATGCACCCCGCAATCTGGTTAGTCGATAAGTATTTTTCACCTCAACTTCGTTCGAATCAAAAGAAGCGAACCTACCAACCAGGAGTCCAACTTTCCTACAATTTTGGCGTGGAATGCAGCGAGCCACATAAGCGGATTATTTTGCGACTTGCTGAATCGAAGTCGGATCGTCGAGCAAGATCCATTCGACGACCGATATTGGCAGGCTGCCGTTCTTGATAAGGTCATCGTGAAATTGGCCGAGCCGAAAATTTTGGCCTTGTTGATCCTTGTAGCGGCCGAGCAAATTCATGATCTGCCATTTGCCGGTAATGTAACTGATCTTTTGCGTTGGGCTTGAAGCTGCCCCGGCTGCTTCGCCCTCGGCTGCTTCGCGATCCAGTCCCCCGGCATTCATGAAATATTTCACCGCCTGCTCGAAAGTCCATCGGCCCGTATGCAGGTTCACATCTACGCCAATTCGCGCGGCGCGATATCGCGACAGGCGCAGGATCTGTCCCTGCGCTGGTGAGTTGTCCGGGTAAAGGCCGGTGCGCATCAGCATCTCCTCACCGTATAACGCCCAACCTTCTACAAAAACGCTGTCTTCATGCTGACGCCTGATTTCGTCGCTCAAATGATTTGCGATCGACAGCTGGAGAAAATGGCCAGGAATACCTTCGTGTCCAAGGATTGGCCGCGGGTCTTCAACCGCGGCGCGGATGTAAAAGTTTTTCGACTCTGGATTGTAAGTAGGAATAAAAAAGAAACCTGTTGAATCTTTGTCGTAAACGCCGGGAGGATTCATAAAGCCGCCGGGGCTTGTCGGCTTAAAGGCCTCGGGTAACTCTCGAATTCGGAACGGCCCGAGGTAATCGGGTAACGTGATGAGGTTATGTTCCGTCATATAGCTGATCATTTCTGCCTCGCGGCTTTCGTACGCTTTCAGAAACGATTCCTGATCGGGCGGAATGTTCGGTGCCCGTTTGGGATCGGGATCGGCAAGCTTCGGATCGGGCAATAGTGCTTCAAGCGCTCGGTAACGCGCCAGCTCGGCGCGCCCGATCATTTCCACCTCCGAGCCGTTCAGCGGCAGAAGCAAAACGTGCTTGAGGTAGTAGTTGTAATTCGCTTCGCCCATCGGCGTGAAATCCACCATCTTCGGAAGGCGCTTCTCCAGTTCATCGGCGTAGCTGTGGAGAGCGGCGAGGGCCGCGTCCCGAGCTTTCACAAGCTCCTCATGCTCGTTAGGCGCAAGGTCCACATCCAGTGCCATCAAACTATTGTTCAGAAGCGGATCGATCGAGCGGGCGGATTGGATCGCGAGCTGCGCATACAGTTTTTCCGGCTTTTGCAAATTGCTCAGGCCTTGCCTTAACAGCGGCGGCATCTGCTTAAGACGCGCAGTGGCGGCAAGCGCCCGTTTCCGCGGCGTGTCGTATTCTTTCTTTAACAGTGAAAAGATGGCATTCGTGCATTCGCCTGTGTAAACCTGCGGATTTGTGAACTCGAACTTCAGAACGCGATCGCCGAAATCGACGTTCTCGAGCTGCGCGCGGAAAAGAATCCAGTCGATGCACTCGTCCTTCGGCCAGTTATCGCTCTTCATCGCACGCACTTTCTCCAGGAGCGAACGCACGAGCTGTGCGCGCTCAGCGATCTTATCCGGAGAATAATCAGTTAGGCGATCGTCCCAGGTATGAAGTCCAGCCTCGCTGCTGCGGACAGGATAATTCTCATTCCGCCACGCGTAGTAGTCGTCTGCGAGCCTGTGCAGTGTTGCGGTTGCCGCGCTCACACTCTGATTTTTGAAAGCGTCCGCGTTGATACTTGGAGTGGCTTTTGTGATCAATGCTTTGTCGGAAACGTCTGGATTACGCTGTGGCGGCGGCTGCGCTAGGCTGATGGCGCAGGCGATTAAGCAGAGGGCGGAAACAAGTACCCTCGGATTATTCAAACGCATGAGGCGAAGTGTAATAGCTGCTGGTGAAACGCAAAACGCAAACGCAGTGTTTGGTCTCAGCGCCGTGGGCGCGGCATGCTTAAAGGCGCTATCGATACGGAGCGAGTAACCCTGTAGGGCGGCATATTTTCCGCCGTATGACATGCCGCTCTTGATGGAGCTTGGAAATTTCGTGGATGTGCGTCTGTAGACATGTCGTGCCCCTACGGCAGTGTGGCGTTGCCACTGTGTTGCGAAGCAGATAGGGGCGCGGGATGATGCCTCATTCACTCTCTTCGAGCTCCTGAAGCAACTGCTCCTTCAAGTGTCGCCGCGCCGCCTTTTTGATTGCGCGCCGCTCCGCGGCTACGCCTTGCTTCTCCGCCTGACGCTCTCGGCGCGTTCGCGGTTCCATGGTTTGCGACACGTGCCGGATTTTTGGCCGAAGTGCGCCGATATTTTGCTCTTTTGGTTTCGCGTAGGGATCCATGAAAATTTACCGCTGCCTGTTCGCGATAAAGATAACAGGAATCGCGGCAAGCTGGAAGATCATGGAAAAAAGCGCCACGGCCAAAACTGATTTGTCGTAAAGGAATCCCATCGCCGCGCTCCCGAAAAACCATGCGACCCCGAATCCCGTGTCGAACAAGCCAAAAGCCGTGCTCCGTTTTTGTGGGGGAATGACTCCGGTAAGCATGGCCTGAAACAGCGCGCCTTGTGCGCTCATCCCGATTCCCCAAAAAATCATCCCGATCAAGGCAAAGCTGAATGTGCCCAGGAAGACAAGGGGCGCAGCCGAAGCGGAAATGACAAATGCGAGCAACGAAACATGCGCGCCGAATTTGTCGAAGAGCCGTCCCATCGGGATGGATGCGAGCGCGCCGCTGGCCATCGCTACTGCGTAGAACACCGGAATCAAATCTCTCGGTACGGCATCGGCTCTTTGAAAATGAAATCCGATCAACGCGAAATCAGCGAACCCGGCCGCAATCAACGTACCCGCTGCGAAATAAATCCAGTAGGCGGGCGTCAGCTTCGTCGTGGCGAACGTGCGTTCGGTGCCTTGCTCGAGTTCGTGCGGCCGGGGATGCAGCACCCGCGCTGCGAACAAAGTGCCGAGACAAAGCAAAGCGGGGATGAGCAGCGCGGCGAAACCAGTGCGGAAGCCGCCGTGAAAGTAGAGAATCAGCGCCATCAGCAACGGCCCCATTGTGGCGCCCGCCTGGTCGAGCGCTTCATTCAAACCGAAAACCCAGCCCGCGCCGATCGATCTGCCGGCATACGACAGCATTGCGTCGACGGTCGGCTTGCGAATGCCGCGACCAATCCGCTCCGCGACGACCAGAGTTGCCGCGGCCGGCCATTGTGTGGCGAGCGCGAGCGCGGGAACAGCAAGCATGTTGACCGCGTAACCCAGGAATGCGAACACCCAGTGGCGATGGAATTTGTCCGCGAAATATCCGGAGACCGAACGCAACGCGTAACCCATGAGTTCGCCCAAACCCGCCACAAACCCCAGAACAACTGCGCTCGCGCCTAACGAGCCGAGAAACGGTCCCACGATTCCGCGGGCGCCTTCGTACGTACAATCGGCGAAGAAATTTACGATTCCGATGATGAGAACGAACTGGAGCGCCGATCTGTTCTTCATTTAACCACGACGAAAACGAATTAACACGAGTGCAGAGAATGACGAAATCCGAATGACGAATGCAGAAGGAATGTCTAATAACGAATGCCGAACTACTGACGCACTTTTCTTGTCACTCTGGCTTCGTTATTACTTCGTCATTCGACATTCGTGCTTCGGCATTTCACAATTCGTGTTTATTCGTGTCGATTCGTGGTTACAAAATGAAAACTCTCGGGATCATCGGCGGCCTGGGGCCGGAAAGCACACTCGATTATTACCAACGAATCATTGCGCTGTATCGCGAACGCGCCGGCGGCAGGCATTATCCGGAATTTATTATCGTTAGCGTTGACTTGAGGAAGGGACTCGACTTCATGGACGCAAACGACCTGAGTGGCATGGCCGATTACTTGCTCGAAGGCATCGACAAACTCGCGCGTGCAGGTGCAGATTTCGGAGTCATCTCTGCCAACACGCCTCATATCGTGTTCGATGAGGTTGCGCCGAAGTCACCGATTCCATTGATCAGCATTGTCGAGGCGACGCGCGCAACTGCCAAAGCACAGAATCTGGAGCGACTCGCCTTGTTTGGCACACGTTACACGATGCAGGCAAACTTTTATCCCAACGTCTTCGCGCGCGAAGGTATCGAACTGGTTGTGCCGGATCCGCACGACCAGGATTACATCCACGATAAATACATGAACGAACTGGTCGCGGGGAAATTTCTGCCCGAGACCCGCGCCGGGTTGCTAGCCATTGTCGACCGGATGAAAGCAGCGAGCCGGATCGACGGCGTCGTTCTCGCCGGAACGGAACTGCCGCTAATTCTCCGCGCACCGGAGCACAATGGCATTCCGTTTCTCGACACGACCAAAATCCATGTCGAAGCAGCCGTCGATCACATGCTCTCGTGAGGTGTTCAATCGCAAATCGGCAATCGGAGACTGGGCGGTGAAGGGTTTGAACCTCCGACCCTCTCGGTGTAAACGAGACGCTCTACCACTGAGCTAACCGCCCGTTCCAACCTGAAGTGATAAGTGATGAGTGAATGGTGATGAGTCAAGCGGAGCGTTTTTGCTTCTTGGAACGCGGAACAGCAGGCGATCATCACGCGATTGGAAAAGCAGATTGAACTACTGACTGCGGGCTTGCAGAAAGTGAGCGCACAGCTTGAATTGAGCAAACCTGCTCCGCAGACGGTTAAGAACAGTCATAAAGCTGGCGCGCACTAGCACTCTTTGAAATCGCCCTTGTGCTCGTGCGTCTGAATCACGTTGCCAGCGTCATCGTAAACACGGATGACGGCATTGTGTGAGCGGCTAGAATTTCGTGTAGCCGAGTCTCGGTGGTGTAACAGGCGCTTCTTTGGCAGAGCTCCGGACTAAATTGTCTCCTATGACGATCGCCTCGCCGCTAAATGGTGGCGCGGCCTTGACTGGAAAAAGCGGTCGCAAACGCGCGAACGCTGGTGACACAAGTGCAAGGCAAACGAGTATGCACACTGCTGCACATTTCATGTTTGCGAAGATTGAGAGCCGTCAGTCGAGAGTTGAGAGAAAAGCACTGGTTTTCTTCCCAACCCTCAACAAACGACTCTCACAGTTTGAAAGAACTGTTCCCGGATTACAGCGTTTAGGAGGATTGTCACAGGCGCGTCCTCATCGCGACGACCCCGTAATTGCTTTCAGGTGCTATTGAATGCGTCGTGCGTTAACAAAACTGCTTCCCGAGGATCATCCGACAATCGAGAAGCGAAGCTGTAAACAGCAGGATAATAGCGAGTGACTAAAGTATCAAAACGTGCGCGTTTCGTTTTCATCGGCGGCTTTTCTTTTTGATTCGATTCTTGCCGTTGGCCGCTCGGCGTATTGCCGCTCCGGGGGTACTTTCTTTTGTCACTTAGTTCTACGGAAAAGGCGAAACGAAGTTCCCCGAAAACAGCTGAACGGCGATTGAGCCTCGCCTTTAGCGAGCGCCCTCTAGATGGGCGCAGCCCGGAAATCTTGGAGTCGCGAAGTTTTAAGGTTATGTTTTCTCACCATGAGGAGGAGAATCGCGAAATCGACTTGGGGTGAAATCCGCAGGCCCTGCGCTTCCGGGATCGGTCTGCGTGAAATCGCCCTTGCGCGTCTGAATCACGTTGCCAGCGTCATCGTAAACGTGAATCACAGCCATGATGTGATCGACTGCGGTGCTCCGCGTATCCAATTGCGTTCGGGACGGCATTCCAGCCCGGTGTACCACAGCCCGCCGAATGGCAGCGCATCGGAAGCCAGATCGACGTCGCGTTTATTCTTTGCGCGGGCGCACTTCGTAAAGGTGTTGTGAGTTGGCCATCGAATACTTTGGTTTGGCAGCCGGCCGCACGTGGACGATTTTTGCCAACTGGCTAGTTGTGATTGATACTCAAGTCAGCAGTGCTGCAATGGCTTTTATCACAAGATTGTTGCTTGCATTCATTGGTCTAACTGGCGTTTTGCTTCACACGTCCTATGGTGCGGAGCCGCCAAAGCAAACGAAGGCAGGATCGGCAAACGCGAGTCGTCCGGCAAAAAAATCTGTCCATCTTATCGTGAGGTCCCAGGCAGATATAAAACAGACATTTACTTACTCTCCGTATCCCGCCGTTCCCAGCGAACTTGAGGGTTACGCGGGCTCTCAAGTAGGCGGCACAGGCACTTACCGCTTGATCGTTGATGCGCAGGGCGCGGTCAATCAGGTCATGATCTTGAAAGGATTTACGGTTACCGCAGTTTATGATGAGCGATTCTCTAATGTGAAAGGCAATGCCGTTCCGGCCTTAGACAACGTGATGGTGCAGGCACTCATGCGATGGCGGGCGAAACCCGGACCGACGCGCACTGT
>JBKPBJ010000056.1:0-10627 GCA_046726875.1 Verrucomicrobiota bacterium | reverse complement strand
GCCTTGCGGGCTGATTGGAACGTTCGAGGCCCTTCCGCCAAACCGAAAGGTTCCCCGACCTGTGAGAATCAAATTGATTATCGGAGAGCCTCTGAACTTTGCAGCGATTCCAAATAATCGTGAAGGTTGGTCACAGATCGCTCGAAGCCTCGAATCCGCTGTGCGCAATTTGGCCATGCAATAAAGAGCGATCGCTCGGGCGAGATTTTGTCTATGTTCAGCGCCAAAGGCGCGGCATTCAACCAAGCCTGGGCAACGCCCCAGGGTTCGTGGAAATCCAAGACATCAGCGCTGAAAGCGCGACTCAGCACCTTTTTTCAGAAATTGTCTGGGGCGATGCCCTCAGGCTAAGATTGAACGGCGCCTTTGGCGCTAAATGTGTAGGCACGATTTCTACCCATCCGCGTATCGCTCGATCTTTTGCGTCAGATCAGGAGGAACGTGCGCAACGATCAAAGCATCGTTGCCTTCGTATCGCACTTCGAGAACGTGACCGACCCGATGGATCTCCGCGATCAACGCGCTTTCATTCGCGGGAATCCGAAACCGCGAGCGTAATCGCCATGAGCTAAGTGCGCCCTCGAGAGCTTGCACGAGTTTATTAACTCCTTCTCCGGTGCGCGCGGAAATCGCCACGCTCCCGGGAAACCGCTTGAGGTACGAATCAACCACTTCGCGGTTTGGCAGATTATCGATCTTGTTGAACACGATCAGCGTTTGCTTGCCGTAGGCGTCGAGTTCTTTGATTACTCCGTCGACCGCTTCCATCTGTTCGTCCACGCGAGGGTGACTCAGATCGGCAATGTGGATGAGCAAATCAGCTTCGCTCACCTCTTCCAGTGTTGCCTTGAACGATTCAATCAGCGTGTGCGGAAGCTTTCGTAGGAACCCAACCGTATCCGTGAGCAGGACCCGCTGTTTGTTAGGCAAAACGAAGCTGCGCGTCGTCGGATCGAGCGTGGCAAAAAGTTTGTCCTCTGCTACCACGTCCGCTCCCGTAAGCAGATTGAGCAGAGTCGATTTCCCGGCGTTCGTGTAGCCGACCACTGCAGCGACGGGCCACTGATGGCGTTTTCGTCCCTGTCGCTGAATCGCTCGCGTTTTGCGCACCGATTCCAGCTCGCGCTCCAGCCGCGCGATTCGTCCCTGCACGCGCCGGCGATCGACTTCCAATTGCGTTTCACCCGGGCCGCGTGTGCCGATCCCGCCGGCCTGGCGCGACAGGTGATGCCACATGCGAGTGAGGCGCGGCAAAAGATATTGCAACTGCGCGAGCTCGATCTGCAATCGGCCTTCCCGGCTGCGTGCACGTTGCGCAAAAATGTCGAGGATCAATTGAGTTCGATCGAGCACCTTGCGCGCGAATAAATTCTCCAGGTTCCGGCCCTGCGCGGGGGAGAGTTCATCGTTAAAGATGACGGAGGTCACCTGTTGATCCTGGCACGATTCCTTGATTGATTCCGCTTTGCCGCGGCCGATGTAGTAGGGCGCGGTGGGCTTTTGCAATTTTTGCGTCACTGTGTCGACGACCTCGGCTCCGGCGGAATTCGCCAGTTCGCGCAACTCATCGAGGGAATCGTGCAAATCCCATTTCGAGACGCCTTCCTTTTCCAGGCCGATCAGCAGCGCGCGCTCTCGTGATTTTTGCGGACGCGTCTCAATCATGCCTGCGTGCGAGCTGTAGCCGCGGGCGCCGACCGCGGCCGCGTTGGGTGTTGCAAGCCTTCGCGTCTGCCGAGGTCACCGCCCTCGGCTACAACATTTTTCCGGAGCGCTTTAATCATGCCTTGTGCCGGCCTCCGACAGCATTCGGAGTGAAATCCATTTCACCGCTTCGTTGTGAGTAAGAAACGACAGGTTCAGCGATAAAAAATTAGTTTGCCGCCGAAACCAGGTCAACTGTCTCTTCGCGTAACGGCGAGTCGCTTGCTGAATGTCGGCGATGCACTGCGGGAGTGATTTTTTTCCAGCCAGCAGTTCCCGGATTTCGCGCAAACCGATCATCTGCGAAGCCGTCGCGCTCGTCACCCCAGCGGCGCGGACCTCTTCGATAACCCCGCATGCAAACATGCTTTCCGCTCGCTGATTGATTCGTTCGTAAAGCTCGTGCCGGTCGCGAAAGACGAAAACGCCTGTAGCCGGGATCGATGATCCCGGCCGGCCGGCGTCACCGACTCCGGCTACAACATCTGAAACAGGCTTCCCTGTGAGCAGGCAAATCTCCAGAGCCCGTATCAGCCTGCGGCGATTTTTGACGTCAATCTTGTGCGCTGCTTTGGGATCGAACTTTGCAAGTTCGGAGCGCAAATCATCCAAACTCATCGAGTTCAATTTTTCCCGCAGCTTTGGATCAGACTCGGGCAGAGGCGCAAGTCCGTGCGTGAGCGCTTTGATGTAGAGGCCGCTCCCTCCAACAAGGATCGCGAGTTTGCCACGCGAATTAATTTCATCGATGCCACACGCCGCGGCGCGTCTGTATTTTTCCGCGTTCATCTCTTCCGAGAGCGGAACCGTGCCGATCAGGTGATGCGGTGCTTTGGCAAGCGTTGACGCTTCTGGTTTTGCCGTGAGCAGATCGAGTCCGCGATAAATTTGAAATGCGTCCGCGCTGACAACTTCCGCGCCGAATTTCCGCGCAACATCGGCTGCAAGTTCCGATTTCCCAGTTGCCGTTGGACCGACAATAAAGAACGCGCGCCTCATCCGAGCACATCGAATTTAGCCGCTTGACGGTTCTCCCCAAAATCAAATCGGCAAATTCCACGGTGCCCTCCGCAGTGAATCCCATGGCTGCAGGCTTAAATTTTAGAGTGAGTTTTTACTTGCGTTGGAGTATCCTTCGTAGCGAGGGCCGGAATGACTTCGTTAGGCGGGACTAGTTGGGCGGAAACCCGACAAAAGGGGGCCGCGGCGTTTACTACCACCCACTGGAGCGTCGTGTTGGAGGCACAAGGTGAATCGCCAGTGGCACAAGAAGCGCTCGAGAAACTCTGCCGCATTTATTGGCGACCGGTTTATGGCTTTGTCCAGCGACAGGGCATCGGCCCGCAAGAGGCAGAGGATCTCACTCAGGCTTTTTTCGCGGACTTGCTGGAGCGCGGAAGTTTGACTGCCGTGCGCAAGGAAAAGGGACGGTTTCGTTCCTATCTGCTCGGAGCACTGAAGCACTTTCTGGCGGACGAACGGCGTCGTGCAATGGCAATCAAGCGGGGAAGAGGTCACCAGCTAGTCCCGCTCGAAGAACTTAGCGCCGACGAACGGATTGAACCTGCAGACACCGTCACTGCCGAGCAAATTTACGAACGCCGTTGGGCTTCTACGGTGTTGGAACGCGTGCTTAGTCGATCTAAGGACGAATACCGCGCGGCTGGTAACGCTGCCTTATTCGATTCGTTGAAGCAATTGTTGCCGGACGAACCGGGTGCCCTCTCGCAAGCAGACATAGCTGCGCAACTAGGAATGAGCGAAAATGCTGTGAGGCAGGCGTTTCATCGCTTTCGACAGCGCTACCAGTTGTTATTGCGAGAAGAAATCGCCCATACGGTTGCTACTCCCGGAGACATCGAAGATGAGCTCCGCCATCTAATTGCTGTGGTCCGTGCGTAACACCTGATGTCCGCCAGGTATGGCGACTGTAATTAGAGTTTGCCGGAAGTGCGGCGCGAAAATATTTTCGGACGCACCGGAAGGGCTTTGCACCGGTTGCGTGCTCGAAACAGCACTCGGGATTTTCGCAGATACTGTAGCCGGGGTCGGCTCGTCCGCCGAAGCCTCGGCGAAGGCGGATGACCCCGGCCTCTTGGAGAAGCTTGTACGCGGTGATGTCGCGCCAACCTCACAAAGCAAAGCGACCGCACGCGCCGCAAAGCTGCTGGGAGAATTGGGCGACTACGAGTTGCTGGAAGAAATCGGTCGCGGCGGTCAGGGAGTGGTATTCCGAGCCCGCCAGAAAAGCCTCAGCCGGATTGTTGCGTTAAAGGTCATTGGACTCGGCCAGTGGGCTACGCCAGCGCACCTCAAGCGCTTCCGCCTGGAAGCCGAAGCCGCCGCCAGCCTCGATCACCCGTGCATTGTGCCCATCTATGAGGTGGGCGAGCGCGACGGCCAATGCTACTTCAGCATGAAGTGCGTCGAAGGCGGCCAGCTTGATGAAGTAATCCAACAGAGGCCGATGTCAGTTCGGCAGGCAGCGGAGTCAATTGCAAAGGTAGCGCGCACTGTGCATTACGCGCATGAACACGGTATTTTGCATCGAGACATCAAGCCGGGGAACATCCTGCTTGATGCAAAAGGTGAACCACATCTTACCGACTTCGGTCTTGCCCGGCTGGTGGAGTCTGAGAGTACGGTTACTCGCACGCTGGAGGTGTTAGGGACACCCAGTTACATGGCGCCAGAGCAAGCAGTTGGTGACAACGCTAAGTTAACCCGAACAACAGACGTGTATGGGCTAGGTGCAGTACTATACCAGCTTCTAACTGGTCACCCGCCTTTTGCCGGAGGAACAACCTACGAGACTATCAAGTTGTTACTGGAAACCGAACCGCGGCCACCGCGTCTGTGGAATCCAAAAGTAGATCGCGATCTTTCTACAATTTGCCTGAAGTGTCTAGAGAAAGATCCACAGCGCCGTTACTCTTCCGCTCTTGCGCTGGCAGAAGACCTTGAGCGGTGGCTAAGACACGAACCAATCCAAGCCCGGCGCATCGGAGTTATTGGCCGAGGAAAAAAATGGCTGCAACGAAATCCAACTGTTGCAGTGATGGTGACATTGTCGCTCGCCTTGATAGCCGCGGTCAGTGTAATCGTTTGGAAAAGCGAGCTATTCATTCGTTCGCCAACAACCGGGATCGCAGTGCTTCCATTTGAAAATCTGAGCAACGACAGAGAGGACACCTCCTTTGCCGACGGCGTTCAAGACGACATTTTGACCAAGCTGGCTAAAATTGCCGCCCTTAAGGTCATCAGCCGGACCAGCGTGATGCAATATCTTAACCAGCATAACACGCGTCAGATCGGCGATGAGCTGGGCGTATCTCACGTGCTGGAAGGTAGCGTGCGCAAGACCGGCGCCTGGCTACACATAAATGCCCAGTTGATCGACACCCGCACCGATTCGCACATCTGGGCGGAAGAATACGATCGCGACCTGAAAGACATGTTCGCTGTCCAGAGCGAGATCGCGCAAAAAGTCGCCCAACAGCTTCGCGCCAAAATCTCGCCCGCTGAAAGACAAGCTATAGAGCGCCCTCCAACCGCCGATCTGACAGCCTTTGATCTTTATAGCCGCGCCAAAAATCCCGTTCTGGCCTGGAATTCCAGCAGTACTGAAAAAGGGTATTTGTTGCAAGCGGCCAATCTGCTCAACCAGGCTGTTGCGCATGACCCGACATTTGTCCAAGCGTATTGCCAACTTGCCTGGATTCATGACCATCTTTACTTCTATCGGTTCGACCGCACTTCCGAACGTCTGGCGTTAGCTAAAGCGGCGATCGAGGCCGCGTTTCGGTTACGTCCCGATGGGGGCGAAACACACCTCGCCCGTGCGCAGCATCTTTATGAAGGATACCTCGATTATGATGGAGCGTTGGCTGAACTGGCAATTGCTCACCAAAGCCTGCCCAATGACGCTCGGTTATTCGCACTCAACGGTTACATTGAGCGTCACCGCCCGGGTGGTAATCAAGAAGAGGCGTTGCGCTATTTCGAGCGCGCAATTGAGCTCGACCCACGGAACAGCCTCTTGCTGCGGCAGATCGCCTTTAGCTATGACTATCTTCGGCGCTATAGGGAGGAAGAAGGAATTGTGGATCGCGAGTTGGCGATCAGACCAAATGACGCCTATTTAAAAGTGTCGCGCGCGTTCGTGGAACTGGACTGGAAAGCAGATACCCGACCGCTGCATCAGTGCATCGAATCAATTCGGGCTACAAATCCTCTTGCGATTCCGGATATCGCCAATACATGGCTGACCTGCGCTTTGGCCGAACGCGATGCTTCTGCCGCTGCCAATGCTGTAGCGGCTCGCGGTGAAAGAAGCTTTGGTAATGAGGTGGTAAAATACAGTCCGCCCTTTGTAGAAGGTCTCATCGCTCAGCTGAAACAAGACGATGCCAAAGCACGCGCTGCTTTCACTCTCGCCCGCGCGGAAGAGGAGAAACTGGTTAGCGCGCATCCTGACGATCCCGGTTCCCTTTGCGTGCTTGGTTTAATCGACTCCGCACTGGGGCGCAAAGAGGAAGCCTTGCGCGAGGGCCGGCGCGCCGTTGAGCTGCTTCCGGTAGAAAAGGATGTGCCCAACGGGACGCGTATGATCATGGGTTTGGCTAGAATCGCTGCATCGGTTGGTGATAGAGCTCTCGCCTGCGAACAACTTGCCCGTGCCATCCGCCTTCCCAGCGGCACCATCAGTTATGGCCAATTGAAGCTGATGCCGTGGTGGGATCCGTTGCGCGGGGATCCGTGCTTTGAAAAAATCGTCGCCTCGTTGGCACCCAAGTAATCCAAATAATGAATCACGGAGATGAAAGGGATCGGTTGGGTCAGGAAGCCTTATGGCCAGCGTAATTAGAGTTTGTCGAAAGTGCGGCGCGAAAATTCTTTCCGATGCACCAGAAGGCCTTTGCACCGGCTGCGTGCTGGAAACAGCACTCGGGATTTTCGCAGATACTGTAGCCGGGGTCGGCTCGTCCGCCGAAGCCTCGGCGAAGGCGGATGACCCCGGCCTGTTGGAGAAGCTTGCACGCGGTGATGTCGCGCCACCATCCCAAGGCAAAACCACTGCGCGTGTCACCAAACTTCTCGGAGAGCTAGGCGACTACGAGTTGCTGGAGGAAATCGGGCGCGGCGGTCAGGGTGTCGTGTTTCGGGCACGGCAGAAGAGTCTAAACCGCATAGTCGCATTAAAAGTTATCGGACTCGGCCAATGGGCCACAAAAGCCCACCTAAAGCGCTTTCGTCTGGAAGCCGAAGCCGCTGCGAGCCTTGACCATCCATGTATTGTCCCAATCTATGAGGTAGGCGAGCGGGATGGCCAGTGCTACTTCAGCATGAAGTTCGTCGATGGCGGCCAGCTTGACGAAGTAGTCAGTCACTCACCGATGTCGGTTCGGAATGCGGTGGAACTCATCGCCAAGGTCGCACACACTGTGCATTACGCGCATGAACACGGCATTTTACACAGAGACATCAAGCCGGGAAACATCCTGCTCGACAACAAAGGCGAACCACATCTGACTGACTTTGGCCTCGCCCGGTTAGTTGAATCCGAAAGCACTGTTACTCGCACGGTGGAGGTTTTGGGCACACCGAGTTACATGGCGCCAGAACAAGCAGCCGGCAATAACATAAAGCTAACTCGTGGAATAGACGTCTATGGACTTGGTGCGGTGCTCTACCACCTTTTGACTGGCCATCCGCCTTTTGCTGGAGGAACCACCTACGAGACAATCAAGCTACTTTTGGAAACCGAGCAACGGCCGCCGCGCCTGTGGAATGCGAAAGTAGATCGGGATCTTTCCACAATTTGTGAGAAGTGCCTCGAGAAAAATCCACAACACCGTTACTCTTCTGCTTCAGCGCTTGCCGACGACCTGGAACGCTGGCTAAGGCACGAGCCAATCCAAGCCCGACGCACCGGAGTTATTAGCCGTGGGAAGAAATGGCTGCAACGAAATCCAAGTGCTGCCACGGCTATGGCATTGTCGCTGGCTCTGGTAGCAGCGCTCGGCGTGATCCTTTGGAAGAGTGACCTATTCCGGCCCGCGACAACTGGCATCGCGGTTCTGCCATTTGAAAACCTTAGTAACGACCGAGAAGACGCCTCCTTTGCCGATGGTGTCCAGGACGACCTCCTGACCAAGCTTGCGAAGATTGCCTCTCTCAAGGTCATCAGCCGCACCAGCGTGATGGACTATCGTGGCAAACAAAACACGCGTGAGATCGCGAATGCTTTGGGTGTTTCGCACGTGCTGGAAGGCAGCGTGCGCAAGACCGGAGCCTGGCTCCATATAAACGTGCAGTTGATCGACGCGGGCACGGATTCTCACGTTTGGGCGGAGGAATACGATCGTGACGTGAAAGACATGTTCACGGTTCAGAGCGAGATTGCGCAAAAGGTCGCCACGCAGCTTCGCGCCAAAATCTCGTCCTCTGAAAGGCAGGCAATCGAACGCCCGCCGACGGTCGATCTCACCGCCTTCGACCTTTACAGCCGCGCCAAGAATCTTGTGGTGACATCAAGCTCTATCAGTACCGCGAAAGCGAAGCTATTAGAGGCAGCCGACCTCCTAAATCAAGCTGTCGCGCATGATCCATCTTTTTTGCAGGCGTACTGCCAGCTCGCCTCGACGCATAACCAACTCTATTTCTTTGGAGACGACCACACGCCTGCCCGGCTGAGCCTAGCGGAGGCGGCAGTTGAGGCGGCATTTCGTCTCAATCCCGACGCAGCTGAAGCACACCTCGCCCGTGCGGAGAATCTTTATTATGGATACCTCAACCATGACGAGGCTCTTGCTGAGCTCGACATTGCACGCCACACTCTGCCAAACGAACCTCGGTTATTCGAGCTCAAGGGTTACATCGAGAGGCGTCGAGGCCATTGGGAAGAGTGCACACGCAATCTCGAGCGCGCGGTTGATCTTGACCCGCGCAATGTGGACCTGCTGCAACAGATCGCCTTGAGTTATGGTCACCTCCGTAGGTATGCCGAAGAAAAGTTGGTGTTCGATCGCGTGTTGGCCATTGAGCCGAACGACATCGAAACAGAGGTAGAAAGCGCACTCGTGGAACTGGATTGGAAAGCCGATACCCGTCCTTTGCATCGAACCATCAATTCAATCCGGGCCACAAATCCCAACGCGATGCCTAGCATTGCCGTTGGTTGGCTTATTTGCGCGCTTTCCGAACGCGACGGCGCTTCCACAAAGGATGCCCTGGCGGCGTCAAGCGAGTTTCCACTAAGCTCAGACGCCGTCCAATTCAGTCGTCCATTCATAGAAGGTCTGGTCGCTCACATGGCAAACGACGATGCCAAAGCTCGGTCAGCGTTCACCGCGGCGCGCGCCGAGCAGGAGAAAATCATCCAAGCTCAGCCAAACTACGGGCCGCCACTGTGTGTGCTCGGTTTAATCGACGCCGCTCTTGGCCGAAAACAGGAAGCGCTGGACGAAGGCCGACGTGCAGTCGAACTGCTGCCAGCGGAAAAAGATGCGATCAATGGCCCTGGAATGATTCAATATTTGGCCATAATCGCTGCATGGGTCGGCGACAAAAATCTCGCGTGTGAACAACTTGCGACCACCATCGGTCGCCCCGGCGCCCCGAGTTACGGGCAATTGAAACTGATTCCTTTTTGGGATCCCTTGCGCGGCGACCCTTGCTTCGAAAAGATAGTCGCCTCTTTAGCACCCAAATAGTCCAACTATGAATTAGACTGGTAAATGGGATGGAACGGGCAACTGATTGCGGCTCCGGCGAAAATCTGCACCAAAATAATACAGACGCTGCGCCGGGCGCAAAAACGAGTGTCCGCGCCGCTCAGATGCTGGGAGAACTAGGCGACTACGAGTTGCTGAAGGAAATCGGCCGCGGCGGCCAAGGAGTCGTATTCCGGGCCCGACAGAAGAGTCTCAATCGCATAGTCGCATTGAAAGTCATCGGATTAGGACAGTGGGCCACAAAGGCGCATCTCAAGCGCTTTCGTTTGGAAGCCGAAGCCGCGGCCAGCCTCGATCATCCATGCATCGTGCCCATCTACGAGGTAGGCGAGCGCGATGGCCAGTGCTACTTCAGCATGAAGTTTGTCGAAGGCGGCCAGCTTGACGAAGTAGTCAAACACACGCCGATTTCAATCCGACGGGCGGCGGAATTAATGGCAAAGGTGGCCCGCACTGTGCATTATGCGCATGAACACGGTATTCTGCATCGCGACATCAAGCCGGGAAACATTCTGCTCGATGCAAAAGGCGAACCACACCTTACGGACTTCGGCCTTGCTCGATTAGTTGAATCTGAGAGCACGGTTACTCGCACGCTAGAGGTATTAGGTACACCGAGCTACATGGCTCCAGAACAAGCAGCTGGCAAGCCCTCTCAAGGAGCGGCGGTCTCTAGTCCGCCGAGGGTTACAGGGCTCACGAGGGCAATCGACGTGTACGGACTCGGGGCGGTGCTTTACCAGCTTCTAACTGGCCATCCGCCTTTTGCCGGGGGAACCACCTACGAAACGATTAAGCTGTTACTGGAAACCGAGCCGCGGCCACCGCGTCTGTGGAACCCGAAAATCGATCGTGATCTTTCCACGATTTG
Source organism: Verrucomicrobiota bacterium (assembly GCA_046726875.1). Classification (GTDB taxonomy): domain Bacteria; phylum Verrucomicrobiota; class Verrucomicrobiia; order Chthoniobacterales; family UBA10450; genus Udaeobacter. The sequence continues at coordinate 316 of JBKPBJ010000056.1, read as the reverse complement.
CCTGAAATGCCTCGAGAAAGATCCGCAGTGCCGTTATTCTTCTGCGCTCGTAATTGCCGAAGATCTCGAGCGCTGGCTGAAGCACGAACCAATTAAAGCCAGGCGCACCGGAATCGCTGCTCGGGGGAAGAAATGGCTACAACGAAATCCGACGACTGCGGTACTCCTGGCGTTGTCGGTCGCGCTAACAATAGCCGTCAGCGTGATTATTTGGAAAAGCGAACTACTCTACCGTTCGGCAACAACGGGAATCGCGGTGTTGCCGTTTGAAAATTTGAGTAACGACAAAGAGGACGCTTCCTTTGCCGATGGCGTC
>JBKPBJ010000055.1:0-5016 GCA_046726875.1 Verrucomicrobiota bacterium | reverse complement strand
GGCAGAATTCATCTCAAAGTGTGGCGATTCGCTCCGCGAGCTGGAAGAGACCGCTTACTGGCTCGAACTGCTAGTCGACGGAAGGATCGTCCCGGCAGAAATGCTCGCAGCCCTCCGAGAAGAATGTGACGAACTGCTCGCGATTTTCGTTACGATCTTAAAACGCTCGAAAGATACTTCTAATTCTTACTTCTTCCTTCTGACTTATTTCATCTTCTTCCACACGACGTCTTCGTTGTTTCTCCTATCGATCAGCGCGTCGACTTTACCGGTGGCAGCGTAACGGAACAGAATTCTGCCTTCAACGCCTTTGCGGAAGAAAAGCTCTGATGTTTCCGGCAGCAGTTGTTCCTTTTTGCCGTTCCGTTCAACGAATAGCTTATCGCCTTCACCAATGACCGATCTTGTTTGGCCAGGCGCCAGTTCGTACGTGCCTACGAAGTCGGCAAACTTTTTGGGGTCGGCTTTTCCTACCGCAGGATCTTCATAGTAACGATGTGCCTGACTGGCGATGATCTGCCAATTGCCGTTGCGCTGAAGCCAGGTGTCAGTGATGTGATAACGCGCTTTCAGATTTTGGCCGAAGATCGTTTCGGTCTCGTCAGCGTCGTAACTGAGTATGGCGGTGTTCCCAATGATCCGGCTCTGAACCTTCTCAATCTTAATCGTTCCGGAGTATCCGGCCGGCAGCGGTGTGATGTCGGCAACCAGCTTCGGTTTGTCGAAAATGCGCCCTTTCTCGTCGGCGAAGATGCAGTCGTCGGCGAAATATTTTTCCCACGGCGCCTGATTCCCGGGCACCACCGCATCGTAAAGCTCCTGAGTGCGTCGGACCAGTTCGTCCTGCGTAATGAGGACATCTGCAGCGCAGAGGATGATTGCAGCGGACAGAAATTTAATGAGCGCGAGCTGTTTCATAAGGATGAATTAAGAAATGAGGGTTAAGAATACATCAAATGACGCAAACGGAACGTTCGCGGCTTGAATTGCTCGATGCGGCGTTGCGGTCTGAGAATGTGCGCGAACACATTCGCTCTGTGGTTGTACGCGTTCGCCAGCAACTGGCTCGTAAAAAAGATGCGCTCATGAGCTGGCAACCAGTTCTGTTGGACCTTCTCGCAACGACACTACCGCCTGAGATTCGATCGGCTTGGGTATTTGTTTTGCGTGCGGGCGCCGACACAGGCGCTGAAAGGCATCCGAACAGTCATCAACGCATGATGTCGTTCGAAGGCAGCGGTGATATGCAAACCGGTGAGCCGGGAAAATGGCAATCGAATATTTTGGTTAGCGATCCTGACGCGCCGTTGGAACGACGGTGGATTTCAATCCCGACGAATGTATGGCACCGCCCATTAATTAGCGCCGAGACCGATTGGGCAGTCGTCTCCTTTCACACTGTGCCCGCTGAGGAATTGATTGAAGAGCGGCCGGATGACAGCCACGAAGCCGGCACGAGGCAGATGAAGTATCTAAAACCAAAGTAACGCATTGCAAAGATTCGACGAATTCAGTACGAACGGCAGATCACCTCTATGAAACCAACAACACGTATCTTCCTCAGCAGTATCGCCGCCGGATGCGCAGCATTGTTAGTCAGCTGCGCCAGCACGCAGAGCACCATGCAAAACAGAGAGAGCATGCTTGTGGCCTCCGGATTCAAAGTCATCACTCCGAAAACGGCCGCCCAGAAACAAAAGCTCCAAAATCTTCCGGCCGGGCAGGTGACCATGATGAAAAAGGGCAAGAAAACGTACTACATCTTCCCGGACCCGGCTCACAACCAGGCATACGTCGGTGGACCCAAAGAGTACCAGGCCTATCAACAACTCCGCGCCGAAAAGAAGCTTTCCAGGGAAGATCTCCAGGACGCCGAGATGTATCAGGACGCGACGATGGAGTGGAGTTTGTGGGAAGGTGGCGGAGGAGTGTGGGGACCGATGGGCGGGCCAATACCGGGAGGGTTTTAAATCGAGGCGAACATCAGAGCAGACTTGAGAAACCTGACGCAGTGATACGCCGAATTCGCTCAGGGCCTTCCCGCCGCTACGACCAGGCACTTTGGGCGTTGCACTAAAAACTGTGGAGCACTGAATGAACGAGACCACGGAGTCGAGACATTCAATGAACCCAGTGCTGAAGCGGCTCAGATTCCGTCGTTTCTCGACCGTGCAACTCTTGATTGCGCTTGCTCTCTTTTTCATCTGGGCGCCTTTCGTCGAGGAAATTGAAGGTGGCGAACTCATTGTGTCCGGCTTGTTTTCGTTGGTCCTGCTTGCTGGCGTCGTTGCGGTCGCAGATCGCAAACGCGTCATGGTCATCGCGATCGTGCTTGCGATTCCGGCGATCGCCGGCAGGTGGATAAATCATTTCCGCCCGGACCTGATTCCACCTGCAGTCTTCCTCGTTGCCGGGCTCAGCTTGATTGCTTTTGTCGTCGGAAATCTGCTGCGTTTCGTTTTTCGTGCGCCGTCGGTCAACACTGAAGTGCTCTGTGCGAGCATTTCCGCCTACCTGATGCTCGGTTTGATGTGGACGATGGCGTACTGGCTCGTAGACCAATTGACGCCTGGAGGAGCATTCGCTTTCAACACGAATACGGGGAAGCAATCAATGAAGGGCTTTAATGCTTTCTACTTCAGCTTCATCACACTGAGCACCGTCGGATACGGCGATATCACGCCCGTCTCAAGAATTGCGCGCTGGCTTGCGGCCATGGAGGCGCTGACGGGCCTGCTTTATGTCGCAGTCCTGATCTCACGCTTGGTCTCACTTTATTCGATTCCGAAATCTAATGATTCCTGAGCAATCTGTTTAATCAGTTGGACAGCGGCATCGAGCGATGCCGTTGAATTTCTCGACGATAGCCACATAGCCCTAAAGTCTTATAGGAAAACTTGCTGCGCGCGGATACTTCTTCGCTATCATCGCCAACCGTCTGAACACGCGCGACGCTTATGAAGCTTGAAGACACAAAAATGTCCATTCGCCTGATCGCCGGGATAACTTGTATCGCGTTGTTCGCCAGCTGTGCAACGGCGCCCCAGACAGCGCGCGGTCCCGAATACGCGCCCACCGCAGGCCTCATGCGCGAGGCGCGCTCCGCAAACCTTCCAGTTGAAAAACGAGCAGCGGATTATTTACAAGCCGCCGCGATCACTGCTCCATTGTTGGGGAGCGGCATTGGGACACCCGCCTGTGAAACCTATAACCCGGCGTGCGGTGAACTTACCGTTCTGCTGCGCTCCAGTGAAGGAGGAAGCTTGTGGAATCAGCCGCTAACGCTCGCGGGAAACAACACGACTTATCGTCTACGGCTGGAGCCCGCGAGCAACGCAGTCTGGGCGCCTAACTACTTCACCTCGTTTGTGCCCGCAGATGAGATCAAAGAGAAACTGATCAGGAAGGAAAACACTCACGAAGGTGTCGGCGGCGCGCTGGTAGGAGTGCGAAAGGTTGATCCACCCGAAAAATTCGCGCCGCTGAGGGGGATCACTGCGCCGGTCACAGCCACGCTCAATTTCAACGCAAAAAACGCGACGCTCGCGCTGCGCCGTCCGGCAAAGCAACTGACGGCTACCGTTGACGGAAAAGTGCGTCCTCTTAACGCGAATTTTTCGGCGCCACTCAGTTACTATCCGCCGCCGGCCAGTCTGATGTTTGTGGGATTCATTGGCGGACTTAAAAACAGCAACTATCCGGCTCCGACCGGCCTTTATTTCCTCCAGCCGTACGACCCGGACCGAATTCCCCTGGTGTTTGTGCACGGCCTTTTCTCAACACCATTCGACTGGGTGATAACGATCAATGGACTCCAAGCGGATCCGGAGATCCGCAAACATTACCAATTCGGGGTCTTTGCGTATCCAACTGGTAATCCCATCCTCTATTCCGCGCTGCGACTGCGGCAAGAATTAGTCAAAGCCGACCAACTTTATCCGAACCACAAGCCGTACGTGGTGGTCGGCCACAGCATGGGCGGGATGCTCACTCACGACCAGGTAGTTACAGTCACTGAAGGAATGTGGGATAAGAGTCTGGGCGAAGCTGCCAAAAGCATTTCAAGGAAAACTCCAGAGATAGTTTGATTGTTCGCGCGACAACGTTTCGCGCGAACCCACGGATCAAGCGCGTTGTCTTCATTTGTACTCCGCATCGTGGGAGCGACCTGGCCAGCAATGGAATCGGAAAAATCGGGATCAGTTTGATTACACTTCCGACCAGACTGACCGCAGTGATGCTGGACTCGCTCACCGGTGCGGACCTCACGCAAATCACGGGAAGTTCCAAACGTCTGCCCAATAGTATCACGGGTCTGAAGCCTACAAGCCCGGCGTTGCCGGTAATTAACAGTGTGCCGATCAACATTCCGTATCACTCAATCATTGGTGATCGCGGAAAAGACCACTGCCCGAACTGCAGTGATGGGGTTGTGGCTTACTGGAGCTCGCATCTCGATGGCGCGCAATCCGAGAAGATCGCGGCGCGCCTCCGGATCAACCCCGAGTTTGCGAACAAGGTCTACGACACCATCGAACCGGGCACGACTGTTATCATTACCGATCAACCGGTCGTGCGGAGCCGCGGCAATGCCGCGATTCTCGAGGGCTGATCTCCTCTGCTGGACCAGATTCGGCGCGCTGAAGCGGCCGATGGGGGTTCGTCCAAACCCCGCGGCCGAACCGGCGCCCGGCGACGACGAACTCAACCCGTTTGCCAGTTGAGCCGAGCATCTGGCGATTTCGCCGATTCCCTTGCCGTCTGTTGCGGCTCCCTAAACGCATAGGACTAAAGTCCTATTTGCGGTTGTCGGCATTGGTAGTAAGATCATCCTCGATTACGTCATCCGACGCCTCGACGCACTTTCGGCCGGCCTCAAAAACCGGTTGAAAGGCTTAACCTTCGCTGAGACACCGCTTGCGCGATCTCCAGATTCAACTGGAGCCCCGAGTCACCTGAAGCGAGGCCGCTGTTGAAAGCGGCCCGTGAAGATGGTTCCTCGTTCCGCGCGGATTT
>JBKPBJ010000054.1:0-3382 GCA_046726875.1 Verrucomicrobiota bacterium | reverse complement strand
GCGGTAAGAAGCGATGCGTCTCCGCGCGCGCGATAGCAGCGTGAGAAACGCCGAACGATCGTTTCGCGTAAAGTCGATGCAATAATCAAATCTCTTGCCGACGACAGAAGAAAACACACCAACGTCGCGGAGATTTCGTCGCGCGATTAAAGCGCGATCGACGTTGGAGATGGCCGGCAGCAATTCTGCGCATTCGTTTGAAACTGCGAGGGTGATGTGTGCATTCGGAAAATTGCTACGCAAGGCGGCAATCGCGGGCGTGGTCAAAATCAGATCCCCGATTCGCTTGAGTTGCAGGAGAAGAATTTTCATCCGCCTTCGTTTCACTCCGGCGCGACAGGCAGGCGCATCTTATGCGACGACTATCGCGCCATGCGCATTGCGGTTTCGTATGCGTTCAGCAATCGCGTTCGAAAATGGTCCCAAGTAAAATTCTCCACCACGCGACGTCTGGCGGCAGTGCCCATTTCCTGCACCAGTTCCGGATGCCGATACAAATGCTCCAGCGCCGTCGCAATTGCGTTCACATCTCCGGGCTTCACGATGATTCCCTCAATTCCATTGCGGACCACATCGCCGGCCTCGCGCGTGGTGATCTGCGGCAGCCCGCACGCCGCCGCTTCATACGTGACTTTCGCGCTGCCTTCCCATTGCGAGGGGAAAACGTGGATCGTCCCCTGTTTGAGGTAATTCTCCGGATCACGCACGAACCCGACAACGCGAATGTTATCGCGCCAGAACTGCTTTAAAAATGGCTTCGCTTCATCGTGCACGAACCCGACTAACCACAGCTCGGCATTGGCCAGATTGAGGCGATGCCACGCTTCGAGCAAGTGTTGAATTCCTTTTCGTTTGATCAATGCGCCGGCAAACACCGCGCGAAATTTTTCCGGGCCCGTGCCCGGCTTGAAACGCTCCACGTCCACGCCGCGGGGGAGATAAAACAGCTTTTCTTCTGGAAAACCGCGGACGCGAAAGGTTTTTGCTGCCTTTTCGGACAACACCAGCAAAAGATCGGCAAGCTCGTACTCCTGTATAAAACGCTTTCTCTGGAGCAATAGTCGATTTTTCCACCTCTGGACCCTCGAACCATGCTCCGTTGCTTCGGCCGTTTTCGGCCGCACGACCTTCTCCTTGCCACCGTCGCGGTGCCAGGTTGGGATCTCAACGATCGACGGGATACCGCGTTGTCTGGCAACTTTCAGCGATCGCAAACAATCGCCCGACCAGCTATGAAACAAATCGTAACGCCCAGTTGCCAGATGCCGCGAAGCGATCCAATCGAGATATTTCTTCTTCGCGCCGTAATAGTAAGGCCTATCAAGAAATGAGATCAGCCGCACCGGATGCCACCGCAGAGAGTGGATGAATGATGCCGGAATTTCTTTTTGACGGTTGTCATATGCGATGGCTTTGCCGAGAAATTTGCTGCGATACGACGCGCGCAACGTCTCAAACGCATCTGTATCGAGGCCAGAACCGCCGATCCGGGCGAAGATCGAATACAATAACCGCCTGGGTAAGGTACGGGCCGCAGGCGCGGGGCAGACCGTTGGCACAGGAGGATTTAGGGTTTCACCCAGCATTAGCCTACAAGTATTCTGGCGAACGTGGATCGTGTAAAGGGGTGGCGGCAAATTACCGGTTGGATATCCAGGGACGAGCGCGTCGGAACAACGCGATGTGATCGTCTCTCCCTTTGGAAGGGAGAGGGGGAGCGCGGGGGTTTGGTCGGCAAGTTGTGCCGCCACAATCGGAACCCCTCACCTCAGTCCTCGCCCCTTACAAAAGGGGAGAGGCGGCAGATACGACCGCAGTGTGTCGTCACTTGCACGATGTGATGAGCATGGAAAAGAAACTCCGCATCGCATTAGTTCGCCGCGGTTATTCGCGGAGCGGTGGCGCAGAGGCGTACTTGAAACGACTTGCAGATGGCATCGTAAAAGCCGGCCATGAGGTCCAGCTTGTGGCCACCGATGAATGGCCGGAGGATCAATGGCCATTTGGATCGATAAAACGCCTGGGGGCGAAAACTGTAATCGGGTTTGCCGATGAACTAGAGCAAGTCCGACCGCAGCTGCACTGCGACATTTTGTTTAGCCTTGAGCGCGTCTGGAACTGCGATGTGTACCGAGCCGGCGATGGAGTCCATCGTGCCTGGCTCGCGCGGAGGAGGAGATTCGAGGTCCCGTTGAAGCAATTTGTCCGCGCCGCCAGCCGGAAGCATCGCGATCTGTTGCAGCTGGAGGAATCGCTTTTTGTGAGGCAAAAGGCCAGGCGGGTGATCGCCGCTTCCCAAATGGTCGCGAATGAGATCACCGAACTTTACGGTTACCCTGCAGATAACATCGATCTCGTGCGTAACGGCATTCCGCTGGCTAAATTCCGGGTCGATCCCGAACTTCGCGAAAAGTCGCGCGCGGAGTTGAACCCGAAGCAGGACCAGATTGCGCTGTTGTTTGCAGGTTCGGGTTGGGAACGCAAAGGCTTGCGGTTTGCAATCCAAGCTTTGGCGCTTTGCAAGGATCGAAAGACCCGGCTGCTGGTCGCCGGTCGGGGAGACGCAAGGCCGTACAAAACGACGCGCCTGCGTTTCTGGCGCGACGAGCCGGTGCAATTTCTCGGCGAAGTTGCGGACCTTGTGCCGGTCTACGCGGCTACAGACATCTTCATTTTGCCCACCATTTACGACCCATTCTCCAACGCCTGCCTTGAAGCGCTCGCTTGCGGTTTGCCAGTGATCACAACGCGTTCCAACGGCTTTAGCGAAATCATCCAAGATCGCGTCCACGGATCAATCATCGAAGACGCCGGCAATCTCATTGCTTTGCGTGACGCTATTCGGTTCTGGTCAGATCCGTCGCGGCGTAACACAGCCCGCTCGGCTAACATCGAGCGCGCATCGCAGTTCGATATTACGAAAAACGTCGCGCAAACGCTCAACATCGTGACAAGCCTTGCGCTGTAGCGTCCGCTGTCCTCAGCGGATTTTGAATCAAATCACCCGGCCAGCGCGGCATCGGCGTCTGGGAAAATCTGAAAGACTTGATCGAGCCGCGAGATTTCAAAAATCGAGCGCACGGTTTCCTGCAATCCGGCGAGCATGAATTTGCCTCCGTAGCCTTCCACCTTCTGCATCGCTTGAATCAAGGCGGCGAGCCCCGCGCTGTCGATGTAGCTCACGTCGGAAAGATCGACCACCAACCGGCCGGGTTTCTTGTCGATCACTTCGTTGAGCGAGGCCGTGACCGTCGGGGACACGTGCAAATCGATTTCGCCCTTGAGCGGCACAACGTTGGAACGGCTCTCACGCTCCGTCGGAGCGGATGAGGGAGGCTCTTTTTTCATGTCATCGTGGATTCGTTAATCGATCACCATCCGA
>JBKPBJ010000053.1:0-2311 GCA_046726875.1 Verrucomicrobiota bacterium | reverse complement strand
CGTCTAACCGCATTGCATGGTGCGGAGATTATTTTTTATCCAACAGCAATAGGGTGGCACCCTTCGGAAAAGAAGGAGTTCGGCGCAGCGCAACATTCCGCGTGGGAAATCATCCAGCGCAGTCACGCAATTGCGAATGGCTGCTATGTCGCGGTGCCAAACCGCGTCGGCCATGAAGCACCTGCGGGTGGGGATGGTATTGAATTTTGGGGACAAAGTTTTGTTTGCGGACCGGACGGCGAAATCATCGCAAGAGGCTCCGTCGATCAAGAAGAGATTGTTATGACCGATGTGGCATGGAGCCGCGTAAACGAGCAGCGCACGCATTGGCCATTCTTGAGGGATCGCCGCGTTGATGCTTACGGCGGGCTTGACCGCCGGATGATAGACTGATTTCCGAACGTTGCTGCGCGCCAGCTAAGGTCTAACAGCCTGAAAGGCCTGTCTCGGATTTGAGCGTTGTGTTAATACGGTGGCGATGACCGCGAGAGCTTCTCGGCGCATACGCCGGCCATGGTATCGGCCGTCGTTGACGATGCAGATCATGATCGGGTTGGTTGTCGGCGGTGTGATCGGGTGGCTGAGGCCCGATTGGGGGAACGCGGTTTTTTTTTTGCGCGACATCTTCATTAACCTGATCAAGTCCATCATAGCGCCACTGGTGTTCTCGACCATCGTGGTTGGAGTCGCAGGCGCAGGCGCGTTGCGAAAAGTGGGACGAATGGGCGTGAAAGCGCTCGTCTATTTTGAGATTGTCACTACGGCTGCGCTGTTCATCGGCTTGGCAGTCGTTAATTTCACGAAGCCCGGCGTGGGCGTAACTCTCGCCGCTACGAACACGGAAGTGGTTAAGACAATCGGGCAAAGTCATCCCAAGACTCTGGTCGAGACGATCGTCCATGCCTTTCCCTCGAGTGTGATCGAAGCGATGGTGCACGGCGACGTTTTGCAAATCGTCATGTTCAGCGTTCTGTTTGCGCTCGCTGTGTCAGCAGTTGGTGAAAAGGGGAAACCAATCGTCCGGGCGATGGAGAGCCTCGCCCAGATCATGTTCAAGTTTACGAATTACGTGATGCTGTTCGCGCCGATCGGCGTAGGCGCGGCAATGGCGCACACGATTGGCACGCAGGGTCCGGGCGTGTTGGTGAACCTCGGCAAATTGATCGGCTCACTTTACCTGGCTCTCGTGATTTTCATCTTGTCGATCTTTGGACTGGTGATTTGGATCGCGCGGATTCCATTGCGGCAATTCATCAAAGCAGTCCGAGAGCCTGCGGCGCTCGCATTCGCGACCACGAGCAGCGAATCGGCGTTGCCAAAGGCGATGGAATCGATGGAGCGTTTCGGCGTGCCGCGACACATCGTCGGGTTCGTGATGCCAACCGGTTATTCGTTTAATCTCGACGGCTCGACGCTTTACCTCGCGCTCGCCTCGGTGTTTGTGGCGCAAGCCGCTGAAACGACCACGGGTTGGCACATGGGTTTTGGTCAGCAGGTTGTGATGATGCTCACGCTCATGCTTACGTCCAAAGGCGTTGCCGCCGTGCCGCGGGCGTCCCTGGTTATTTTACTCGGGACGCTGAACAGTTTTTTGCCAGCAGGTCTCGGCCCGATCGGCGTTGCGATAATTTTCGGCGTGGATGAATTGATGGACATGGGTCGCACCTGCGTGAATGTGATTGGCAACTGTCTGGCGACGGTCGTGGTCGCACGCTGGGAAAAAGAATTCGATGAAAGCCGGGCGCGCGTCTTCGGGACGGCTGCTGAAGCGGAGTTGGATTTGAAATCAGGTGACGTCGCCTTCGCGGACGCGGTTGCCCAAGGCGATTGATGTCAACAATTGTAGGGTGTTTCTGTGAAACGCCAACCCGGGGTTGCCGGGTGGCACAGACGCCGTACAAAGCCCGGCTTAGCGCATAGCTAAAACGGAATTTTCATCCCCCAGATTTTTTACGAGAAACGACCATTGATTGGTCTGGTCCTCGATAATTTTCCCCGATCGATTTTCCTGCGCATGACCGGCGCGTGTCTCGATGCGGATGAGAATCGGTGCGGGCCCGGCCTGCGCGGCTTGCAATGCTTTTGATTCGCCTATTTCCTGCAAAACAGGCCATTTTTCATGGAGAAAAGGCATTGACATGCGAGCTGTCATCCCTAAAGATCACAAAGTTTCACTTATCAAAATCTATGAAAAAAATCCTCGCACTATTCCTTGTCTTCTCTTCGATTGGTTTGAGCGTTATTGCACTTGGCGTGAGCGGCTCGCCGCGAGCGAATCCAAGCGCCGACGCCTTTAAGCACGGTCCGGGCG
>JBKPBJ010000052.1:0-3207 GCA_046726875.1 Verrucomicrobiota bacterium | reverse complement strand
AACTGTGTGGGCAATTTCCTCTCGCAATAACAATTGGTAGCGCCGCCGAAATCGGTGAAACGCCTGCCTGACCGCATTCTCGGTCATGCCTAATTGCGCAGCAACGTCCGCCTGCGAGAGCGCGCCAGGTTCGTCCGGCAGTAATTGCTTCAAAGAATTAAACAACGCGGCGTGGCCTGCCGCGCGGTATTCATCCTTTAATCGGTTAAGCACGTGTTCCAGCACTGCCGAAGCCCAACGATGTTCGTAAATCTGCTCGGCGGTCATCAGGTCCGCTGGTTCCATCTGGATTCGCTCGTCTACGCCCAGTTCTTCCAACGGAATGAGCCGCTGTCCTTTTCCTCGCTTGATCGCCATCGCATGGCGCGACTCGTCCGCAAGAAAATTCTTGAGCGACGCAATGAGATAAGAACGAAGTCGCCCCTTCTCCTTGCGGACGGTATTCAGATCTTTGCGCTCCAACAACAACGCGAAGAAACCCTGGGTGAGATCCTCTGCTTCCTCCGGCCCAACACCCTGTCGCCGCACGAAGCTATAAATAGGTCGCCAATAAATGCGGCAGAGCTTTTCGAGAGCTTCTTGCGCCGCCGGCGGATCACCTTGCGCCTCGAGTACCACGCTCCAGTGCGTGGTAGTAAAAGGGGCCGCCCCCCCGTGTCCCGCATCCTCGGCAGGGCTCACACTGCGATTTAAGTAAAAACCTGCTCCAAATCAAGCCTGCAGATGGTCCACAAAGAGCCATGGTTTGGGCAGCCGTTCCCTTTTGCTTTGCCGGCGATTTTTTTGGTAGAGACTAGTCGGTGAATCCGCCGGAAGCAGAGGGTGCCTGGCTCGAAACTAAGGGCGAACGCCACTTCCTTCACGGGACTTGTTCGGTCGGGCGAGCCGCAGCCAATACCCTTGTTCTAGACCTGCCGAGAGTCTCCAGAATCCACGCGCTCATTCAGCTGCAAAACATCGGCGAGTTCTGCTTGTCGATTTGGGCAGTAGCAATGGAACCTTTCTGAACAAGCGGCGCGTTCATCAGCCTGTTCGGCTCCACGACCAAGATAAGATCTTGATCGGCGGCAGACAGTTTATTTTTCGGGAACCAGAGGAGATTTCACCCGAGTATCAGACCACAATTGCACAGCGAACCATCCAGGAGATCGAGAACGTGCCGTGCTGGCTGGTGGTCGCGGACATCGTAGATTTCACCGCTCTTAGCCGAAGCCTGGTGAGTGAACGATTGGCGGCGTTGGTTGGCGGCTGGTTTGCCACTTGCAAGAATATTATCGAAGAGCATGACGGAACGGTAAACAAATACCTTGGCGACGGGATTCTGGCATACTGGCATGAGAGCGACGCGACCCCCAAAGAGATAGCTGCCACCCTCGGTGCGCTCAAGAAAGCTCAAGCGCTGGACGAACCGCGTTTCCGATTCATCGCCCATTTTGGTTCGGTCGCGATTGGCGGCGTGGCCGCGCTGAGCGAAGAAAGTTTAATGGGCACGGAAGTTAATTTTGCGTTCCGTCTCGAAAAGCTGGCCGCTGCGCTCGGTGAGACATGCGGACTTAGCGATGCCGCGCACAGCGAACTCGAAGGCGTAATTTCGTCGCGACCATTGGGCGATTTCGAATTGAAGGGCTTCGGAGGTAAGCGCAGCTTCTTCGTCGTTTAGGCTCGGTTGCGATGTGCCGGCTTTTTAAGGTTCTTCGCCTTATAAAATGCGTTGAGATTTGAGTCGAAAATTAAGCCGAGGAAGAATGGATCGCGGAGTTCAGCCGACCTCCGAGTGTTCCGTGCGGCGTGCAAGCTTTCACTTCCTGAGCAATATTGGCAGCAATGGTCGCAGAGCTAAGGCAATCTGATTATCCCGGGCGCTGGTGGATAATGCTACCGGATGGACGCATCGAGTGCCGGCTGTGTCCGCGATTTTGTAAGCTCAGCAAAGGACAGCGTGGTTTTTGTTTCGTTAGGCAACGCGTGGGCGACCAGATGGTCCTCACGACCTACGGACGGAGCAGCGGGTTCTGTGTGGATCCAATCGAGAAAAAACCGTTGAACCATTTTCTTCCCGGAACAAGCGTGCTGTCGTTCGGGACGGCGGGATGCAATCTCGGCTGCCGGTTTTGTCAGAACTGGGATATCTCCAAGGCGCGCGAGTGGGACAAACTCGCCGACGCTGCGTCACCGGAACACATCGCCGTAGCAGCGGAGCGACTCGGCTGTAGATCCGTCGCGTTCACGTACAATGATCCGGTAATTTTCGCTGAGTACGCCATCGACGTCGCTGATGCCTGTCGCGAGCGTGGGATCAAAGCAGTAGCGGTGACAGCCGGCTACATCACTGACGAAGCGCGCCCGGAATTTTACCAGCACATGGATGCGGCGAATGTCGATCTGAAGGCGTTCACCGATTCGTTTTATCATCGGCTTTGTTTCGCTCAACTCGACCCGGTGCTCGACACACTGAAATATCTCAGACACGAAACGAACGTCTGGTTTGAAGTCACAACGCTGCTCATTCCTGGCGAAAACGACAGCGATGGCGAACTGCATCGCGCTTCTGAATGGTTCGCAGAAAATCTCGGCGCTGATGTGCCATGGCATTTCACTGCGTTCCATCCCGATTTCAAGATGCTCGACAAACCGCACACGCCTGCGGCCACGCTCACACGCGCGCGAAATATCGCGCGGTCAAAGGGACTGCACTACGTTTACACTGGAAACGTTCACGATCGCGAAGGCGGCAGCACATGGTGCCCCGGGTGCGGTGAGCTTCTCATCGAGCGCGATTGGTACGAGCTCGGCGCGTGGAAACTCGATGAGACTCGTTGTCGATCGTGTGGCTACGAAATCGCCGGCATTTTCGAACATGAGCACGGCGATTGGGGCGCGCGGCGCCTGCCGGTCAGACTGGGTACAGCCGGACTGACTTGTTAGGCATCGTCAGCGTTACAACAATCGAAATGCATTTACCGCTGTGAGTTCGATAATTTATTGCCAGATCGAGCCGTTCGAAACCGCAGCCGTGGCTGCGCTCGCCCGCGAAGTATTCGACCAGTTCGTGGCGCCGCATTATCAGCCAGACGGGGTTTCAGAGTTTCACCGTTATTCGTCGGCGGATGCTCTTTCGCAGCGGCATGAATCGGATCACGTCACCTTGGTTGCGGAGTGCTCGGGCGAGTTGGTCGGTATGCTACATCTGCGCAAGCCTCGTCACGT
>JBKPBJ010000051.1:0-16571 GCA_046726875.1 Verrucomicrobiota bacterium | reverse complement strand
GCGGTGACGGGGTCGATCACCTTAACGAATGGGAAACGATGGAAATCGGTGTCGCGAGTGTAAATCTCCTTAATCCCATGCTCTCGCATGAGCACGGCGGTCTGCGCGTCGTGCAAAATGTTGCCGCGCAGTTGCGGTAGTTCGGCAACTACCTCGCGCAGCAAAGTAGCGTGTCTTGCAGTGGGTAACAGGATTTCTGCGCTAGGCGAATCGAAAACTGATTCAAGAAATCGCCAGCCCTGCGCCACGGTCCATGGTCGGCGAAAAACGCGCGGATGGCTGCAGAGTTGGAGAAATTCGTAGCAGATGTTCCAAGACACATACCAGGGCGACGTTTGTTCGCGCCAAATCTCTACTCGTCGTCGGCACGGTAAATGAAATTCGGAGTCTGGATCGGCGGAGTAAATGAGAATGTTGGTATCGACAACGAACATTTAGCGGCGTCCTTCCATTACGTCATACAAGGCGTCGCGATCGGCGATATCGACGAGGTGACCACCGCTCCGAAAAGTTGGCAGAGGCTTAAGTTTGCGTTTCGACTTACGACGAGTGTGGAACAGCAGCCGTAGGGCCGCCTCGACCAGCTCGGACATTGTCTTGCCCTGTCGGGCTGCTTCCCGGCGAAGCCAGTTCATGACTGTGTCGTCGATGTTGAGCGTGGTCTTCATATGGAAAACCATACCGGCGATATGGCTATATGTCAATTTAAGCGAATGAGGCGAAGCGCCACGCGCTTCCCTTGCCGAGCGGAATTTGTCGATCTTATCCGCTCGACGCACGGGCCAAAGATGAGATGATTGCGCTCAGCGATTACAAACGCATCGAACATGTCGGCCGAGATCAAGAAGGAGATCGAGCTTGAGATCGCACACGTGCTGTTTGTTGATATCGTCGGTTATTCGAAACTTTCCATCAACGAGCAAAACGCGGCGGTCGATGAGCTGACGAAGATCGTTCGCTCAACGGAGCAGTTTCAAAAAGCCGATGCAGCTGATCGTCTCATCAAGATACCATCTGGCGATGGCATGGCATTGGTCTTTTACACCAGCCCTGAGGCGCCGGTTCGCTGTGCAGTGGAAATTAGTCGCGCGCTCAAAGAACATCCACGCTTAAAGATCCGCATGGGCGTTCATAGCGGGCCGGTCAAGGGCGTCATAGATGTTGCTGGCCGAACAAATCTGACCGGCGCAGGTTTAAATCTGGCACAGCGAGTCATGGAATGCGGCTACGCCGGGCACATTCTGCTTTCAAAACATGTGGCTGAAGATCTGAGCGAGTTCGAGGAATGGCGGCCGCTGCTGCACGATTTGGGCACATGTGAAGTGAAACACGGCGTGCAGGTAGCCGTCGTCAATCTCTGGTCCGACGAGGTGGGTAACCGCCAGCTGCCGCAAACATTTCAAGCTCTCAGGAAAAAGCGCGCGCGAGTGCGCTGGGCCGAAGTGGCAGCTGCACTGGTTTTACTCGCCGGCATTGTAGCCGCTTTCGTTCTCGTTTCCAGGAAACCAGCACTACCGACAGCGATTGCTCCCGAAAAAAGCATCGCCGTGCTGCCATTCGAGAATTTAAGCCGCGATCCGGACAACGCTTACTTCGCGGTCGGAATCCAGGACGAAATTCTAACGCGCCTCGCGAAAATCGGTGCGCTGAAGGTCATCTCGCATGCTTCGACGCAGCAATATCCCGCGCGGCCCGGTAATTTGCCTGAGATCGCTCGTCAGCTTGGAGTCGCGAACATTCTCGAAGGCAGCGTGCAGAAAGTCGCGGACCTCGTTCACATCAATGTTCAGCTGATTCACGCGGCGACGGATGAACATCTTTGGGCTGAGAGTTATGATCGTAAAGTCGAGAAAATCTTCGACGTCGAGGCCGAGGTTGCGACTTCGGTTGCGGAAGCGTTGAAGGCGAAGTTGACGGGAGCGACACAACATAAGCTCGAAGAAAAACCGACGAATAATCCGGAAGCCTACGACGCTTATCTACGCGGGTTGGCGTATAGTCTGCGCCCCGGATCTTACCCGGAAGACAACCGTGCTGCTATCAAACATTTCGGTGAAGCCGTGAAGCTGGATCCGAAATTTGCGCTTGCTTGGGCTTGGTTCGCCCGCGAGAACGCACAGGGCTATTTCAATCGGATTGAGAACGACTTTCCCGCGTTACGCGACGCCGCGAAGCGCGCGGCCAACAAGGCTATCGAACTACGGCCTGACCTCGGTGAAGTCTATCTAGCGCAGGGCTACTCGCAATACTACGGCGAGCAGGATTATGACTCGGCGGTTGCGTCATTCGAGAAGGCGGCCGCTCTTTCGCCTAACAACAGCGAGATTCCTCGGGCGCTCGGTCGGGTCTACCGTCGCAAAGGTCAATGGCAGCGAAGTCTCGATTATCTTCGACAAGCGGCCGAGCTTGATCCCCGCAATACTTCACTCTTGCAGGAGCTCGCCTACATTTTGAGCACCACGCGCCAATACTCAGCGGCGTTGAAAATTTATGACCAAATCTTAGACATAATTCCAGGCAACTCGGACGCGCTTGCAGGGAAGATCGGCATTTACCAGGCGCAAGGCAATCTGGCGGCGGCGGCTGCTCTCTTGTCACCGCTGCCGCCGCCACATCTTGATCGGGGCAATTGGCCATATCTATTGGACGTTCAGATTGACCAGTGGACCTATGAGCGCCGCTATGCGGACGCCATCACGGCGTTGAAAACGGCCTTAGCAAAACTCGATGGTGACAAAGCCAAGGCGGTGCCATTATCACCGCCCGAGACGATATCTTCAATCGCCTTGGAGTGGCATCTCGCATGGTTCCAGCAGTTTTCAGGCGACATCGCTGCTGCACATGTTACGTGGCAGCGAGTTCTAGTCGATGCCGAAGCCGCCCGTCGTATCATCGAAAAAGAAAACTTTACCACCTGGCCGCTAGCCTCGGCATATGTTGCGCTAGGGGACGAAGCCAAGGCGTTTTCAACCTTGGAATATGATGCCGCACTCCCTTCTTCGGCAAAGGATGCGGTGGTAAAAACTTCCTTTCCATTGAGCATTGCTCAAATTGCCGTGCAAGCAGGCAAGAAGGATTTGGCGCTCGAACAACTAGCAATCTCTGCACGAAACCCAGTTGGTGTGGAGTTCGGCGATCTCAAATTCAATCCACTTTGGGATCCGCTCCGCAACGATCCGCGCTTCGAAAAAATCGTCACTTCCCTCACGCCGAAACTGTAGAGGCAGCCGTGCCGGCTGCAGTTCCTCAATCCCGCAGGCGATGCGCCTGCCACTACAGGAACGTGTCTCTACTCCGCAACCTTGCGACTGACGATCGTCGATCTTATATTTGGGACGCGCGCTCAGCGCGAGAGAGTTAGGAGGTCATTATGCCAACGACAGTTGCTGCTCCAAAAAAGAAAGGTGCTTCAGCGCCGCAGGAAGATTTTTTGCCGCTCGAAGGGACAGATCACATCGAGTTTTACGTGGGTAACGCGAAGCAGGCGGCGCATTTTTATCAGAGCGCGCTCGGTTTTCAGCCGGTGGCTTACAGCGGGCCGGAAACAGGTGTGAGAGAACGTGCCAGTTATGCGGTCCAGCAGAACAAGATCACGTTTGTTCTGACCACGCCGCTGCGCGCAAATCATCACGCCGCCGATCACATCCACAAGCACGGTGACGGTGTGAAGGCGATCGCGTTGAAAGTGAAGGACGCAACCTCGGCATGGAAGGAGACCACGAAGCGTGGAGGCAAAAGTTACGTGGAACCGAAAACGTTGAAGGACGAGCACGGGAAGGTCGTTCTTAGCGGCATTCATACCTACGGCGAAGTCGTGCACGTGTTCGTGGAGCGCGACGATTACACCGGGCCTTTCATGCCGGGTTTTGTGAAGTGGGAACCGTCGTTCCGCGCGCCTGAGACCGGATTGCAACATGTTGATCATTGCGTCGGCAACGTCGGATGGAACCAGATGAATCCGTGGGTGAAATTTTATGAAGACGTGATGGGTTTCCGGAACATCCTGACGTTCGACGACAAAGATATCTCCACTGAATACTCGGCACTCATGAGCAAGGTGATGAGCAATGGCAACGGCTTTGTGAAATTCCCCATTAATGAGCCGGCCGAAGGCAAAAAGAAGTCGCAGGTGGAAGAATACCTCGACTTTTACGACGGCGAAGGCGTGCAGCACATCGCCATGGCCACAAACAACATTATTGAAACAGTGACCGATCTTCAGAATCGCGGGCTCGAGTTCCTTAGAGTTCCTTCAACTTATTACGACACGCTGCTCGACCGCGTGGGTCAGATTGACGAAGAACTGAATGCGTTGAAGCGACTTGGGATTCTCGTTGATCGTGATGATGAGGGTTATCTGCTCCAGATTTTCTCGAAGCCGGTGGAGGATCGGCCCACGCTGTTCTTCGAGATCATTCAACGCAAAGGCGCGAAGAGCTTCGGCAAAGGTAATTTCAAAGCACTGTTTGAAGCGATCGAGCGAGAACAGGCCGCGCGAGGAAATTTGTAGTTGTCATGTTGAGCGAAGCGAAACATCTCAGATTGGATCAGAGATTCTTCGCTGCGCTCAGAATGACAAAGGAATAAGGAGGATCGACAATGCCGTATTATCAAAAACTTGGCGAGATACCGCGAAAGCACCACATCTGGTTCCACCGCAACGGTGCGGGACCGGGTTACAAAAGCGAAGGAATTTATTACGAGCACGTGGTCACGACCGAAGGTTTTAACGAAGCCTTCTCAATCATGTATCACCTGCGGCCGCCGACACGCGTGCGTAACGTGAAGCTTTTGAAATGCGAGGAGCTGAAGAAAGTGACTGACAGCCCGCTGCGGCATCATCATCTAAAAACGGCCAACATTCCTCGCAGAGGAGATCTCTACACTGGACGGATTCCGATTCTGTTTAATCAGGACGTGGTCGCGTATCGCACGCGTCCCGAAAAGGCTTACGACAAATTTCAATACTATCGCAACGGCGGCGCCGACGAGATCATCTTCGTCTTCAAAGGTGGCGGCACACTTGAATCGGTTTTCGGGAAGCAACGCTATCGCGCCGAGGACTACATGGTGATTCCGCGCGGCATCACGTACCGGCTCGTTCCAGACAAAGTCGAAGATGAAGATTACCTGATTCTCGAATCAGTCGGCCCCGTTCGAATTCCGCAACGTTATTTGAACAAAGAGGGCCAGATCAAAATGGGCTCCCCATACTCCGAGCGCGACCTCCATGGCCCAACAGAAGCGCTGACGATCGACAAGGATGAAGATACCGAAATTTTGGTGAAGGATGGGCCGCGTTGGACTCAAGTGACGATGGCGCATCATCCATTCGACGTTGTTGGCTGGGATGGCTACGTTTATCCGTTCACGTTTAATGCGCAGGACTTCGAGCCGATCACTGGCACGGTCCACCAACCGCCACCGATCCATCAGACATTCGAGATTCGCGGTTATGTCGTCTGCACATTTGCGCCGCGCCTGCTTGATACGCATCCAGAGGCCGTGAAGATCCCGTGGGTGCACGACAACGTTGAGGCGGACGAAGTTTTGTTTTACGTGCGCGGCAATTTCGGGTCCCGCCGGGGGATCGAGGCGGCTTCCATCACGCTGCATCCGCGGGGGATTCCGCACGGTCCACATCCGGGTACGATTGTGGCGAGCAAGAACGCCACGCGAACGGAAGAGCTGGCAGTGATGTTCGATACGCAACACACACTTGAGCTCACCGAGCAAGCCGTCGCGCTCGATGACGATAAATATCCGCAAAGCTGGCTGGATTAAATCGTAGCACAGGCTTTTAGCCCGTGGGGCGGCCGGGCATCTTGCCTGGCGGTTAGACGACTCGGCAGGCGATATGCCCGCCGGCCGCGCAGCCAAGATGGTTGTGCCACGTTTAGACCGCCGCTCCTTGAGGCGACGGCTACTCCACGTAAGTTAGTCAAATGCGGGACGGAAATTCCGAAACTGAAACTGAACTGCAAGCTGCTGAACGCCGCATCAGCAAGATTCACCGCTGCGGCGCGGCTCGGGTCGCGAGCATGGAGCAATCGTTTCTTAACTTGCTCGAAGCGATTGGTGAGGATCCCAAGCGCGAAGGCTTGATCAGAACGCCGGGCCGTGCTGCGCACGCATTCGAATTTTTGACCGCCGGTTACAGGCAGAGCTTGGACGACATAATCAACAATGCGCTTTTTGAGTCCGAAGCCAGCGAGATCATTCTAGTCAAAGACATTGAGCTCTATTCATTATGTGAGCACCATTTGATTCCGTTCATTGGCAAGGCGCACGTCGCTTATATTCCAAACGGCAAGGTCGTTGGGTTATCGAAGACTGCGCGGATTGTGGACATGTTCGCGCGGCGGCTCCAGATCCAGGAAAACCTGACGATGCAAATCGCCGACGCGTTAATGAAGGCGCTGCATCCCCGTGGAGTTGGCGTCGTTATTGAAGCAAAACATCTGTGCATGATGATGCGCGGTGTTGAGAAGCAAAATTCGGTAATGAAAACGTCGTGCTTGCTCGGCGTTTTCAAAGAGGACGCGCGAACGCGCTCCGAGTTTCTCTCGCTGCTCAACGATTAGCTGTAGGGTGTCTGTGTCAGACGCCAGTCATTAGACGCCGTCTCGCAGAGACGGCCTGCAAGCTTTCCAGTCCGCCGAGTGGTTCTAGCGTCGGGCGAACTGCTGGCTCAACCCACCCAGTGCAAGAGCGGCAAGCAACAATCCGAAGTCGCGCAGCGCAATGTCGAAGTACCCGGGTATCAGCAACAAGTTGATTATGATCACTGCCAACCATGCGGCGACGACGTAAGCGAAAATTCGCGGTTTAATCGCGACGCCGATTCCCGCCACAATCTCGATCACACCCACGATGAGCATCAGCGTGTGTGGAGGTATGGGTGAAATGTTCGCCACCACTCCAGGAAGGTACTGGTCCCAATTGACCAGCAGGTGGAAGAATTTATCCAGTCCGGCGAGGATGGGGGCTACTACGAATCCGAAATGAAGGATCCGGTATGCCTGATAAGCCGGCGAAGAACCGACCTTGCCCGCGGCGGTGCTGGCTGTGGCGTGTGTTTGATCAATGCTTGTGTTCATAGGAAACAATGCCTCCCATATTATTCTAATAAGTCAATATATAATTTGACTATTTAGTTCCTTGTTGAGAATACGAAAATCGCGGGGTTACTGGACGTCTTTACCGGCGACGAAAGCGTTATTTTACCTCAAACCGGCAGGATGGCGTAGCTCCTCGGATGCAATGTTCTCTCACAGGCGAGCCAATTATTTCCGTGAGCAACGATTCGGCCAGAAGACAGGCTTCGGGATGATTCGCAGTAGCGGCAGCGATCGGACAGCCGTTGCCGTAAATGAAGTGTTTCCCATCTTCTTCGCGAAAATTGGCCGCGCCGCCCAGTTCCTTGAGAATACCGAGTGCAGCATCAATTCTTTGTTCGCGGGTTTTACCGTGCAATTCGCGCAGATGTTCATGGGCCACGGTTCTGCCGGCGGCCCGCATTCCGGCGCGCAAATTTCGCGGCTTAACCTGCCGCGAAAATATCGACATCAAAAGCGAGACCAATCTCCCGTATGCCTTCGGAAAAACTTGTTCGGCTTCCGGCCCAAGAGCATACGTGGCGTGCGGTCTTCGAAAGCCGGGCCTCATCCCTGAATGGACTACGAGCCTGTCGCGCTCCAGGCTGGCAAGGTGCGCTCGCACAGCGTTGTCGGTCAGACGCAACTCTTCTGCGAGTTCGTTTACTGTCCTATCTCGTGTGCGCAAGAGGTCCAGGATTCTCCCTCGCGTACTTTTGAACAAGCGCTCTCGCCAACCTATATGTTTCATTAAGTGAAGATCATGGAAATCCGGAGTAAGTCAAAAGAATGGTTGACTAATTCTTGTCAGAGGGAATGACGCTCGCGATTGTTTAACGCCATTATGCTCCTGACCGTCAGCAAACGCCTGGAATTTTCCGCATCGCGACGCTTGAACGTCGCCGGTTGGACTGACGAGGAGAACGCGACCGCGTTTGGACCGGAAACAGATGGGCGCTATGGCAGCGGCCGCAATTACATCGCCTATTTTGTCTTCACCGGTCCGGTCGATCCAGCAACCGGGATGCTGATCAACATCAGCGAAATTAAGGAGCGCGTCGGAAAAGTTCTTCGCGATCGTTTCGATCACAAATTTCTAAATCAGGACAATCCGTCATTTCGCGAGGTTCCCCCGACCGCAGAGAACGTTGCCCGTCAGCTTTATTGCGATGTCGCGTCGCTGTTTTCGGATGTGGGAGCAAAACTGTGCGTTTGTCACTTGAGCGAATCACCCGAGCGAAGCGCGACCTACTATTTCACCGGCGCCTGCGAAGCGAATTATTGGTTTGAATTCTCAGCGGCGCGCAGAACGATGTCGCCGCATTTGAGCGCGGAGGAAAACGTGCGGCTGTTTGGGCCGGCTACTGCACCGCATGGACACAATTATCGCTCCCGGCTCACGTTTCGAGCGGAACAACTCGATCTCAGACGGCCTTTGGTTCGGTACGACGAAATCGAGACCTCTATCCGCGCGTTGCGCGCCGAACTCGATCACCAGTATCTTAACGAGGTAATCGGACTAAAAGAACGTCCGATAACTACTGAGAGTCTGGCCGAATACATCTACGAACGCGTCAATTCGATGATGCGACTGCATCGGGTTCGTTTGCACGAGCGGGCCGATTTCTTCGCCGAAGCGTGGCAAGACAACACGATTTTTTTGGGGCTACAGGTACCGTTTTACGCGGCGCATCGATTACATACGGCGAGCCTTTCCGATGCCGACAACATGAGGCTGTATGGTAAGTGCAACAATCCTACCGGCCACGGCCATCGCTACCTCACAGAGACAACGCTCGGAGGCGAATACGATGAGCGCAGCGGAACGCTTTACGATTTCGTTGCGTTCAACAACGCGATTCATGAATCACTGAAACCCTGGCAGGATCGCCATCTCGATCTGGAAACGGAGGATTTTCGCCGCGCGCCTTCAACCGGCGAAAACATCGTGCGCGCGCTTTGGCCAAAAATCGATAATCGTCTCAATCAACAGCTCGTCCGATTGCGCCTATGGGAAACGGCAAATAACCGATTTACGTTGCGCCGAATGTAGCGCTGGCGTCTTCTGTAGAGGCAGCCGTGCCGGCTGCGTCATTTGTGAGTTCGCAGGCGACACGCCTGCCGTTACAGTCTGAATTCGGTGTTGGACGTTGGGCGCTTGACGCGCCGTAGCCTTGCGAAGGCGGGTTCGGCGTTGGACGTTTCCCCCGAAAAAATGAAACGATTTCTCATCACCGGCGCCAGCCGCGGGATTGGTCGCGCCATTGCAGAAAAGCTCGTGGGCAAAGATGTGGAACTGCTGCTGCACGGACGCGACACCGTGGCGCTGGCACAGACGCGAAAGGCTGTCGAGGCGCAATGTGCGAAGGTGACGCCGTTGATTCACGATCTCGCGACGGCGCGTGGCGCTTCGGATCTTATCGCCGAAGTTGGTCGGAACCCGATCGACCTGCTCGTGAATAACGCAGGCATCGCGGTAGTGAAGCCATTCACCGAGATCACGTCGATCGAATGGGAGCAAACCATCGGCGTGAATATTACGGCGCCGTTTTTGTTAACGCAGCGCTTTGCGCCTCGAATGCCGCCTGGTTCGAGCGTCGTGAACATTCTTTCCGTTGCGGCGAAAACTGTGTTCCCAAATTGGAGCGCCTACTGCATGAGCAAGTTTGCGCTTGAAGGCTTCTCCCGCTGCGTGCGCGAAGAGCTGCGCGACCGAAAGATTCGCGTGATTAACGTTTATCCCGCCGCGACTGACACCGACATTTGGTCTCAGCTCGAGGGCGAATGGCCGCGCAAGCGAATGATGAGCGCGACACAAGTGGCTGATGCCGTCGCATTCGCCTTGTCTCGCCCGACCGACACGCTGATCGAAAATATCACGCTATCGAGTCTGGCTGGATATCCGTGATCGATTAGGCAAAGTTGTATTCCACAAAACGTTGTAGCCACGGCTCCGTGAGCCGTCTTCAGCAGAGCACCGACTGGATGCGAATGACCGGCCACAGGCCGGTGGCTGCAGCGCGAAACGTGTACGTCCCATGATCAATGCACTGCAAAGTGAACTTGGTATCAATGTTGTCGCCTCGATCATCGTATCGCTGCTCTTTCTGGCTGTCGGATTTGCTTGGGGGAAATACAAGGAGCGCCGTCGCAAGTTTGGCAGAAATCTGGAGGAGTACGATTTCTATCCATTCACCGTCAATCGCGAAAACTTCGGCGAGTTCAGCCTGAAAGATTTCCGATTGGGGATGCATTACTTTCTCAAGAACGAAGATCATACAGCCGCGCGGCAGCTCATCTTTATCGGCGAGCAAAACAACGTGCGCGCCCAGCTCGAGCCCGCGGAGCAGAAGGTTTACGCGCAGCTATTCGAGAAATACGACGGTAAAAAGGTCACCGACGACACGCAAGAATTCCTCGAGAACTACGAACGAATTGTGCGGCTGATCGGAAAGTCATTTCCAAATACCGGAATCGAGATCCTGCTTCACAATCTGGCTGATCCTGCGCACTCGCTGATTACGCTCGAAAACAACGTGACCGGCCGGCATTTACGCGACGGCACAACAAATCTGCTGATTGATCTGAAACGCCGCCAACTCCTGAACGAGGACAAGCTGAACTACGAGCTGAACATCGGCGCGAGAAAATTCAAATGCACCACGATCCCGATCAAACGAAAGGAATTCGGAATCGTTGGTGCGATTTGCATAAACATCGATGCTAATTACATCACCGAGGAGGTGTTGAAAGATCGGCAACGGATTGAGAATTGGTTCTCAAACTTTCTTCGCACCGACATGCAGCTCGACGAAAACATTTTGAGTAAGGACGAATACGCGAAAGCGCAAAAGGATAAAAGGCACTTCAAAGACGAAGGCTTTTGATCACAGAATCGTCATCTTGAGCGTAGTTCAGAGATGTTTGGATTCTTCAGGCGCACACGCGAATATTAGAGATTCCTCGACTTCGCTGGAATGACAAAGAACCACAGCTGTAGTCGCCGCCCTGTGGGCGGCGCGTTCTGAACGCTCAACGAGTTGCTCCCACGCTTCGCACAGCGAAGCGGCTACAGTCACTTTGGCGATGCTTGTAACGCGGCCTGGTATTCCGGTTTCTTGTGGTAATCGACCAAGCGGAATCCCCAACTGATCAGCGTCGAGAGATCTTTGGTCTTCGCCTTCTTCTCGTTCAGGAACTTTTCGATTTTCGTTCTCAGGTCTCGCTGTCGATCGGTCTGATCGAGGATTTCGAAAATTTCCATCGACAACAGCCAGTCTTCGGGATGTTCAGCCTGTTGTGTTTCCCAAATCTCGCCCAACCGTTCGTAGCCGGCCTTGCTCTCGCGAATTTTCCGCACCTGCGCATAGAGATTTTCAAGCCGCTTTCGTTTTGCGTCGGATGGGACTTTGATGGTGCGTTCCTTCGGCACGAGCGCGACCTGATTGTAGGCGTCCTTGTCCGCCGCGCCGTTAAATACCGAGCTGATTCGCTCGCCAACGGCCATGTCGTACATGCCCCAATCGGGATTGAACAAAACGCGGTCTCGGTATTTCGCGGTGCAGTTTGAAAACGTGATCAAGGGTAATTTGCCGTCGCGTCGCAAAACGTTTTCGACTTTGCCTGATACTACGACCCCGCTGACGAATTCAATTTTCGCTTTCCTGCCTTCTACGATTCCGAGCGCGTGCAACTGATCATTGGTGAGCAACTCTGGCGATGCTGACGTCTGCTTCCATTTCCCGACGGGCGAACCGAATCCATCCTTGTGGTAATCAACACCGTGGCCTTCCAGTTCCTTGTCGCGGAACGCGAGCGCCGTCTTGCCGGTTGTGCGCAGGTAAATCGGCGAATTGTTTTCGTCCGTAATGACTTCGGTAAAAACGCCGCTTACTTGCAGGCCGGATGAATATTCACAAGTGGCGACGTTCTGGCATTCGATGGCTTTGTTGATGCCTTCGAGTCCGCCAACTTTGAACGCCATCGTACTTACAAATTCTTCCAGCACACGTCTCAAATGCTGAAAATCGCGGCAAACGAAAAGCTGCGGCTGGCGAGTTGTGATGTCGAATGCCGTATTCATCGCGTCGATGGAGTAGGGGATTTTCTTCACCTCGGGCTCGAGGCATGAGACCGATTCCCCGATCGATGAAAGCAAACCGGCGCCGTAAATCTTCGGGTTTTCAAGTGTGCCGATAAGTCCGTACTCGACGGTCCACCAATGCAGACGCGACAGCAGCGCCATTTCGGAAGGCTCGCCCAACGTTTTCTGCCGATGTTCAACGAGCTTGGTCGCTTCCTCGACTTCTTTCGGGTCGGCGTTCGGTCGTTCCTTCAGGATCGATAAGTGCCGGATCGCTTGATACAGTTCGAAATCTTTCTTCGACGACATCGCTTTCGCGCCGACTTCTCCAAAGCGCTGCAAATATTCCGAGTATTCGCGATCAACAATGATCGGGGCGTGCCCGGCGGCCTCGTGAACAATGTCCGGCGCCGGCGTGTATTCGATGTGATGGATCTGGCGCATGTCACACGCGATCACCAGCACCTTGTAAGCCTGAAATTCCATGAACGCCGCCGGCGGAATAAAGCCGTCCACGGCCACCGCGCCCCAGGCAATCTTCGCGAGAATATCGTTCATCTCCTGAATGCGCGGGATGCGATCAAACGAGATACCGGTATTGAGGAGCCCCTGGAAATAGACTTTGTGCGCGTACTCTTTCAGGAAAAAAATGTTCTGGCGCATGATGAATCGCCACACTGCGTGATCGACCGAAGTGTAATCGTCGTAGCGCTGATCGACTGCGAATTGGAGCAAATGTTTGGGGCAACTGGCGACTGCCGCGTTGTCATAGCTAATTCCACTTTGAGAATTCATTCGGGGGCCTCCTCGGGTAAACCTAACTTATGATTCGTTTGCAGCGCGGGCAAGGATGATTCCGCTTCCGGGGAGCGCACGCGGCTCGCGTGCGGGCGATGGCGTCCTCGCCATCGCGAACTTTTCAATCAAATTGCTCTGTGTCGCCGGTTACGCAGAATGCGTTTCAGCGAGGGCGCGTGCGCTCCCCAGAATGTCAGCGCCGCGCGCGCATTACCCGTTTGGCAATCAAAACGATCGCGACGATCGCAACGCCCCATGGGGCGAGGAAGGCGATTGCTACGCCGATCATGCGCAAGCTCCACATGAATTGCGCCCGCGCTTTGCGCCAATGTGCGTCGCAGTGTGGCGAGCGGTCCGCTCTCGTGCGACACGATATTGCCCTGGCTGTAAACCTGAATCGAGATATCGGCCGGCGCGTTGGCTTCATCAATTTGTGTGCCAGTGCGGTCCTGGCGTTGCACGGTCACATTCTCGAGGTTGCCTAACGACTCGAACGATTGGCCGGCGGAAGAGGCTGTCCGGCAACATGCCGGACACGGGCGGGCAACATACCCGCGCTCCCCAAAGCGTTTAGAAAATGATCACGGTGTTCCCGACGCTCACAAGGTCCTTCACGCGGGCAGCGTCCCAGTTCGCGAGCCGAATACAGCCGTGGCTCGCCGCCCGGCCAATTGTCTCAGGATTATTCGTGCCGTGAATACCGATCCCGGGTTTGTTCAAGCCCATCCAGAGAATGCCGACGAGATTGTTCGGGCCTGGCGGGAGATTGTAGTAATTCTCAGTCCGCACGCCGTAGTTCAGCATGCCTTCATCGTAACGGAACCAGGGCCAAACCGTCGCACCCAGAATTTTCCATGTGCCGACAGGCGCCGGCAGAGTTTTCGATCCGGGCGTGATCGGGAACACGCAGACCAGCTGATCGTGATCGAAGACTTCGAGCAGGTGCTCGTACGTGTCTACGAAAACTTTCCGAGAAGCGAACGCTGGGTTCTCGGCGACTTTTCCTTCGGTCAATTTCTCGACTTCGAATGGCAAGACATTCGGGACCTTGAGCGTTTCGCCCGACTGAAGGTGTTCCCAATCTTTTCCGGGATTAAGTTTCTGAATGTAGGCCTCGGCGGAATGAAAACGCTCCGCTACGAATTCCAGCAATGAATTGTAAGGCAGCCATTTTAGTTTCGCCTGTTCAGCGCGGCTGCTCGGCACATTGCCGATCTGTTTCAGGTCTTCTTCCCTGATCGTGTAAGTCGTGTAAGTCACCGGTACCTGATCGAGTATCCATTGATCCACCGCGCCAGTCTTTGGCATTGCATGCGCGTGCTTGTATGAGATGAGCGCTTTGCGAAAAAATTCGCCCATTTTTCCGTCGATTTTCCCAGGCCCGAAATCGGTGTTGTCCAAAAAAATTTGCAATCGGGTCGCCGTCTCCTCGTCATAGTTCGGCAACGCGACCGGATAAACTCTGGGCGGCGGAGTGGGGACAGGCGTCTCCTGTCCATGCGCAAACACGGGCATCAACGCGGATGCGATAATCAGCAAAGCGAATTTCATCGCGCAAAGTTATGTGCCGTGAATCCCGTCAGAGCAAATGCGTTCAACAACTGGTGCTGTAGCGTGCGTTGTCCCCAACGCATGAATAAATATGCGGCACGAAGAAAGTCCGCTGAGGACAGCCCCGAATACTTTCGGGGCTACAGCTTTGGTCGTAACAATACGGTCGATTCGGCCGGCAACATCCACTGCTCCGCAGTTGCAGTTGCGACGGCGCCTCCCCCTCCGTAATGCTGCGAGTCGCTGGTCCAAAGCGTTTCCCATCTGCAGCCGGGTGGCGGCGCGATTAAAGGCTCCGAAGCAGGATGCAAAACCTGGCGTTCTCCAAAATTCACTAACAGCAGACGATCGTCACTGGCATCCGAAAAATATCTGAGAACGAAACTGGTGCTTCCGAGCACTGCGCCGTCGATTCCCCCGCCAAACTGTTGCCGAAACGGCGAATCTTCCCGGCGCAATTTTAAAAGATCGATGTGCAGATCGTAAAGCTGGCGATTCTTTTCGCGCTCTGAAAAATCGAGTTTGCTCCGTGAAAACGCCTGGGGAGCATCTGGCGCGGGTAAGCTTCTCAATGTCTCCTCTTCGGTAAGTGATAAAAATGGCGCCAGCAATTCAGCGCGACCTCTGCGGGTCCCCTCGCGTATCGAGGCGTCGCCCACATCGGCGAAAAATAGAAAAGGACTCGACGCGCCGAATTCTTCGCCCTGAAACAGCAACGGTGTCCATGGTCCGAGCAGAAGAAGAGCGGTGATTGCGCGATAGCGTCCGGGGGAAGTTTGAAAGCGCGGTCGGTTACCCGGGCCGGTGTTCGCGATCTGATCGTGGTTTTCAATGAAACAAACGAACGCCTCCGCCGGAACGCTGAACGTCGGAGTGCCGCGCAACACTTTTCGCCACGAAAGCGCCTGCCCCTGATAAAGAAAACCGTATTTCGCAGCGGAAATAAATTCCTGCGGTTTGCCCGAGTAATCGCTGAAATATCCTGCCTTGTGCCCAGTCAATGCGACGATCGCGCTGTGGTGAAAATCGTCATTCCACATCCCATCTAAACCGTCGCCGCCTTCATTGCGCGGCCGCGCCATCCTGGCTTCCTGCAGATCGTTCTCGGCGACCAGAATGATGGAACGCGCAGGAGCCGCTTCGCGCGCCGCGCGACCGACTGCGCCAATAATATATTCTTCGGATCGGTCGCGAATGGTATGCGTCGCGTCGAAGCGGAAGCCGTCGAAATGAAATTCCTCGATCCAATAGCGTCCGTTCGTCACGAAAAATTCGCGAACCGGTCCTGAGTTTGGTCCGTCGAAATTGATTATGTCGCCCCATTCGTGTCCTTTGCCGCGGAGCAGATAATCGTCAGAATAAACGCCCAGGTAGTTTCCGTCAGGCCCGAAGTGGTTATAAACGACGTCTAGAATTACACCGAGGCCTAACGAATGGGCGCGGTCAACAAATGCGCGCAAATCGTCCGGCGTCCCATACAAATGTGAAGGCGCAAAGAGATCGACGCCGTCGTAGCCCCAGCCAAATCTGCCGGGGAACTCCGCGACAGGCATCATTTCGATGACTGTGATGCCGATGCGCGCCAGCTCGGGCAATTGTTCCGCCGCGGCCCGCCATGTCCCTTCCTTGGTGAACGTGCCGATGTGCATTTCGTAAAAGATCTGCCCTCTTAGTTTCATTCCGGGCCAGTCCGCGTCGCTCCATCGGAATCTTGTCGGATCTACGATGAACGAAGATCCATGCGGCCCATCGGGTTGAAAACGCGACGCCGGATCGGGATAAAAATTCTCCGCCTCATTGACCCGGAAGCGGTAGCGAGTGCCGGGGCCGCCGCTGGCTGCGCCGGAAAAATATCCGCCTGGCTCGGCTGTCAGTGAACAGAATTTTGGCTTCGCTTCCGCAGCGTCTTCCAAAACAACATCAACTTTCTGCGCCTTCGGCGCCCAAACGCGAAAATGCGTCTGATTTTCACCGACCAATTCGGCGCCAATCGGATACCGGCGCTGCACATCACAAATTCTGCGCTTCCCATTTCGCATCGA
>JBKPBJ010000050.1:0-9972 GCA_046726875.1 Verrucomicrobiota bacterium | reverse complement strand
AGCGATCGTTTCATAACTCCTCGAATCAATATTCGACCCGCTATTGATTCGTATGCGGGGGTGCGAATGCGCGCGTTGCTGCGTAACGGGTCAACCGCTCGACTTCGCTTGCGCGACGTAACTTTTGACTTTTTCAAAATCAACGCCCACAACGGTGCCGACGAGACGGCCACTGCGATCGTAAACGTTCACCTGCGGAATTGAGCGAATGTTGAACTGCTGCACGACGGGAGTTCTCCAATTAACGATGTCGATTTTGCGAAGCGCGACCTCGGAATCGCTGCTTGCCATTTGCTCCAGGCTCGGTGAGAGCCGCCGGCACGGGCCGCACCAGTCCGCATAAAAATCGACAACGGTCACGTTGCCGAACGCCAGATGTTGATTGATGTCCACCTGCGCGCCGTGCGAAATGACTTCGATCGATTGGCCGCGACGTGCGGCCATCGTCGCCTGATTGACTGCTTGTTGTGCAGAATAGGCGGAGGCAATCGCCGCATTGTACTGAAAACGTTTCTAAACGTCCGGCGATAGCTCGACGAAATAAACTTTCGAGATTCCCGCTTTGCTTTTGAGCACAATCCCGTCGGGCTCGACCCGGCTGACTGTGACGTTCTTGTATTCTTTTCCGCTAACCAATTTGAAATCGTCAGCTAGGGCGACTGTCGTGAAACACAGAATTAAAAAGGGGACAACCTTCACCGGACAATTTTGCCAGAGTTTTTTGAAGGATCGCGTTGTGTAATACAAGTTTTTCTCGGCATACTCACCCAAACCGGGTTTGAGCAGTGGGTGGGCAGTTGGCAGAAATATGATGATTGTTGTCATTGCTGCCATGAACCTGTCATTCGAAAATCGAACCATGAATGCACGGCTAAGTACGAGAAATAAAATAGAGTCCCTTTACCAGGTAGCACGATTCGGGTTCCTGCTTGCACTGGGTCTGCTGGCGCTCCGTGCAATCTTCGCCACCGCAGCTCCGGTCAAAACCGACGAACATTCGAATCGGAACGAAGTCACGGCCGAAACAACTTCCCTAAAACCCCCGGACAATGGACAGATTCCCGTCGCCTTTTTAATTTCCGACGGTGCGGTAGTCATCGATTTTTGTGGGCCTTGGGAAGTTTTCCAGGACGTCATGATCCCGGGTAGCGAAGAGATGCCGTTCCGTCTGTACACGGTGGCCGAAACGAAGAAACCCATCCGCACCAGCGGCGGAATGCAGATCGTTCCCGATTACACGATTCAAAACGCCCCACCGCCGAAGGTGATCATCATTCCCGCGCAAAGTGCACCGAGCCCGGCGATGTTGGAATGGATCAGGAAATCTTCCAAAACCACCGATGTCACCATGTCGGTTTGCACAGGCGCATTTGTTCTGGCAAAGACCGGACTGCTAAACGGCAAATCCGCGACCACCTATCATGGCGCATTCGGACGTTTCGCCATGCAATTTCCCGACGTTCAGCTCAAGCGCGGCGCGCGCTTCGTCGAGAATGGAAATCTCGCAACCGCCGGTGGTCTTTCTTCCGGAATCGATCTCGCGCTCCGTGTGGTCGAACGCTATTACGGTCGCGAAGTTGCCCGGAAGACGGCTTACAACATGGAATATCAGGGAGAAGGCTGGATGAATCCGGATTCAAATCAGATCTACGCCACGTCACCTGTCTCCACCGCTGAGCATCCGCTTTGCGCGGTATGCGGAATGGATGTGGATCCAAAGAGCGCGCCCAAATCTGTCTTTAAGGGCGCGACTTATTATTTCTGCTCAGAAGACGACAAGAAAACTTTCGACGCGGCGCCGGATAAATTTATCACCGCCATCGCGCCCCGATCAGCAGCATCCGGCTCCTCCAATTGAAATCGAAACGCGTACTTAAAAATAACACGCCGTCATTCGAACCGAGCACACGGCGGATCGTGTTCGTCGCGGGGCCCCGCGTCGAGATTCTCGATCTGGTCGGACCGCTTCAAGTCTTCGCCCGCGCATCGGAAATGCACGCTAGGGAAAATCCTGGATCGGCTCCGATTTATTCGGTCGAAGTCGTGACTATTTCTTCGCGCCGATCGCTGATTGCGAACTGCGGTTTGCGCGTCACCGCAGATAGGACGTTTCGCAAAGTCCGCGGAAAGATCGATACGCTGCTGGTGGCCGGCGGCGACGCGATCGAGCAGAATGAAATTAGTCTGGAAGCGGTGCGCTGGTTGAAAAAAATCTCCGGACGAATCCGACGAGTCGGCTCGGTCTGCACCGGCGCAATGCTCCTGGCCCGCGCCGGCTTGCTCGACGGTCGTCGCGCCACGACTCACTGGAACTGGTGTCAGACCTTGATCAAACGCGCACCGCGCGCGAACGTCGATCCCGATCCGATATTTGTCCGTGACGAAAACGTTTACACATCCGCCGGGGTCACAGCCGGAATGGATTTGGCGCTGGCGTTGGTCGAAGAAGACTACGGTTCGCGACTCGCTCTGCAGGTTGCGCGCAACCTTGTGCTGTATTTGCGGCGGCCCGGTGGCCAATCGCAATTCAGCGCCGCGTTATCGTTGCAACTGACCGATCGAAAACCGTTGCGCGAATTGGAAGCATGGGTGCTCGGTAACTTGCACAAACCGCTAACCGTACCGCTGCTGGCAGAACGCGTCGCGATGAGTCCGCGCAATTTCGCCCGCGTTTTCACCAAAGAAATGAAGACAACGCCCGCAAAATTTGTGGAGCGCCTGCGCGTGGAAGCAGCTCGCCGTCGATTGGAAGAAAGTCACAACACCATGGAAATGATCGCAGACGAATGCGGCTTCGGGAACGTCAACTCGATGCGCAACGTCTTTCAACGGACCCTGAAAATCGCACCTGGCCAATACCGTCGCCACTTCCGCCACGTGAAGCAGTCGCCTCGGAAAATCTAAGCAGGATTATTTTGTGTTTAGCGCTAAGGGCGCGGATTCATGCAAGCCTGGGGCAACGCCCCAGGATTTCGGTGATATCACCCGGCCAGCGCTGAAAGCGCGACTCAATACCTGGCCGGTGAGACACGCCTTCAGCGCTGATATTTGCATGCAGCACACCTGGGGCGTTGCCCCAGGCTTTTTGTGAGATGACGCCGTTGGCGCTAAACAAGTACCAAGCTACTGCTCGAAAATTGATCCCAGCGGGAGATCCGGATCGAGATGATTGGAAGCGAGCCAGTCGCGATTGAAAAGCGTTGATTGATATTTGTGGCCTGAGTCGCAAAGGATCGTCACGATCGTTTGACCCGGGCCAGATTCTTTGGCGAAGCGCACGGCACCGGCAACATTAATGCCGCTTGATAACCCAAGAAACAGGCCTTCCTCACGCAGCAATTGATAAACAATCGTTAGGCCGATCTGATCCGGAATGCGATAGGCGCGATCAACCTTAATGCCTTCGATGTTCTTTGTGACCCGGCCCTGACCTATCCCTTCCGCGATAGAATCACCGTCATTTGTGTCCAGATTGCCGTTGGTGAACCAGGACCACATCGCCGCGCCATAGGGATCCGCGCAAACGATCTGAATGTTCGGATTTTGTTCCTTGAGATAAGTGCTCACACCGGAAAGCGTGCCGCCGGTGCCGACGGCTGCGACGAACGAGGAAATTTTGCCTTCGGTTTGTTTCCAGATTTCAGGGCCGGTGCTGCGATAATGCGCGTCGCGATTAGCAGTGTTATCGAACTGATTCGCCCAAAACCAGCCGCGCTCTTCTGCGAGGCGACGCGCGATATGATTGTAATTTTCCGGATCTTTGTACGGCTTTTCCGGTACCGCCTTTACCTCTGCGCCAAGCGTGCGGAGCAAATGCATTTTCTCCGGCGACTGATTATTCGGAATCACAATAACCGTACGATATCCCCTCGCCCGTCCGATCACGGTAAGCCCGATCCCGGTGTTGCCAGCGGTTCCCTCAACGATCGTTGCGCCGGGCTTAAGCTGACCCGCTCTTTCGCCGTCGGTGATGATTCCGTAAGCGGCGCGATCTTTCACCGATCCGCCCGGATTCATGAATTCCGCTTTTCCCAGAATCTCGCATCCCGTCAATTTCGACAGCCTCCGCAGTCGAATCAACGGGGTGTCCCCAACATATCTATCAATGCCCCAGTATTTCGCACTCATGAATCCAAATGCCTTCTCGAAAGTCTTAAGCCACTGCTCACTTTTCGATAGCCAGTTTTTTGAAGCCAAGCACAGATGACGCGGATGAACGGATCGAGTAATGCGCTCGTACCGAGTGCTGGCGAAGCCGTCGCGGGTTCGCGAACTTTTCTTGCTCGGTGCGACAACCGCACCATGTCGATCAAAGTCAGTAGTTGTTATTTCTGGCACAAACCGTTAAAGAGATGAGAGGCGTCGTATGTCACCACAACCAACGCAGCCGTCCCTCTACGAGCGTCTCGGCGGAATTTATAGCATTGCCTGCGTCGTAGACGATTTCATTGACCGCGTCATGACTGACCCGCGGCTGAACGCCAACCCAGCCGTGAACGAAGCCCACCACAAAGTTCCGCCGCCCGGCTTCAAATATCTCGTCACCGAAATGGTCGGATGGGCTGCGGGCGGTCCGCAGAAATATACCGGACGCCCGATGCGCGAATCTCACGAGCACCTGAACATCACGCCCAAAGAATGGGAAGCGTTCATGGATGATTTTCAACAAACACTGGACAAGTTCAAAGTGCCCGCGGCGGAACAAGCGGAATTGAAGGCAATCGTCAACAACACTTACAGCGATATCGTGATTGGCAAAGCGTAGTTCCAAGGACTTTCAACATTCGAAAGACACCCAGGTGCCTCTTATGTCATTCTGAGCGACACGAAGAATCTCGGATCAATTTTGCCCCGGCATCGCAATCGAAATGATCAGAGATGTTTCGCTTCGCTCAACATGACAGCATCATCTATTAAATGAGATGTAATTTATGAGCACTATCGGAAAAGTGGAAAGCCTTTGGCGTTATCCCGTCAAGAGCATGCGTGGCGAGGAATTGGAGGAAGCGTTTGCTGGTTACCCGGGAGTTTACGGCGACCGCGTCTTCGCCTTCAAAAGTTCGGCAAGCCCAACGGGATTTCCGTATTTCACGGCGCGCGAACAGCGAAGACTTCTACAGTATCGACCGCGGTTTCGTTATCCTGACAAAGCTGCGGGCCCGGTGAATCTGACCGAAGCGGATAGCATGGGTGCCGGTCCTCTCTCCGCCGACATTTCAGAGCTAATGGTCGATGTTGAAACGCCGCAGGGAAAAACGCTCGCGATCGATGATCCGGTTCTCATCGAGATGCTGCGCAGCGAGGTCGACCAGAAGCATCAACTCACATTGATGCGATCGCACCGAGCTATGACGGACTGCCGTCCGGTGTCAATGTTCAGTTTACAATCGGCGCGACAATTGGCTGAAGAAACAGGAACGCCTGTCGATAAACGCCGCTTCCGCGCGAACGTGTACGTCGATCTAATGTCTGACCAAGGTTTCGGCGAGAACGAACTCGTCGGTCGCTCGTTGAAGATCGGGCCGAAAGTGGTTGTCAGAGTGCTGGAACGTGATCCGCGATGCGTAATGATCACGCTCGATCCCGACACGTTAGAGAGAACGCCGGCGATATTGAAGAAAGTGGCGCAAGCTCATGAGGGTACGGCTGGAGTGTACGGTGCAGTTATTCTCGAAGGCATGCTGCACAAAGGTGATTCGGTCGAATTGCTGGACTAGTGCAGTGTGATGTTGGAATCGGTGGCGCTGGATGATCGGAGCACAGGCATCTTGCCTGTGGGGCAACCAGGCGTCTGGCCTGGTTGAGCCTGACTCGGCAGGCAAGATGCCCGCCGGCCTCATAGCCAAGATGGCTGTGCCCCGTTACTTGTCCCTGCTAGCTTGATCGCGAATGCCTAATGGCCAAACAATTGAATCCCATGTGCCAGCGCGGTTGGATGCGTTGCCATGGAGCTCGTGGCACTGGCTCATCGTGGTTTCGCTCGGCGCGACGTGGATCCTGGATGGTCTGGAAGTCACATTGGCCGGCGCGTTGGGTGGAGTTTTGACCCGTCACGAGACGCTCGGCTTGAGCGACGCCCAAGTCGGTGCGAGCGCGACGTGCTATTTGGCTGGCGCAGTGATCGGTGCGCTGCTTTTCGGTTACGGCACGGACCGGTTTGGACGCAAGAAATTGTTCTTCATCACCGTTGCGGTTTATCTGATCGGAACCGCCCTTTCGGGATTCTCTTGGAATTTCTGGAGCTACGCATCATTCCGCGCGCTGACCGGAGCAGGTATTGGCGGCGAATACGCGGCGATCAATTCTGCGATTGACGAGTTGATCCCGGCGCGGGTGCGCGGCCGCGTTGATTTGATGATCAACGGCTCGTACTGGGTCGGCGCTGCGATGGGCGCCGCTGCTACGCTCGTGCTGCTCGATCCGCGCTACATTCCGATCTGGCTTGGATGGCGATGCGCATTTGGAATCGGCGCAACGCTGGGCCTAATCGTGATTTTCTTTCGCCGCTGGATTCCGGAGAGTCCGCGCTGGCTGATGATTCACGGGCGAAACTACGAGGCGGAAGAGATCGTTACGGACGTGGAACAAAAGATAATGGGAACAAAAGCGGCCGGGATCACCGATCCCGGCTACAGCGGAGCTCGGCCCACGCGCATTCGCACCCGCACACACACGCCTTGGCGCGAAATCTGGAACGCGATTGTGCACGAACATCGGCGACGTTCGTTCCTTGGTTTCGTGCTCATGTCAACGCAGGCATTTTTCTATAACGCAATCTTTTTCACGTATGCGCTTGTGTTGATGCGTTTCTACGGCGTGCCGGAGAAAGATGTCGGTGGTTATCTTCTGCCGTTCGCGCTTGGAAATGTGCTCGGGCCACTGCTGCTTGGGCATCTGTTCGATACGATCGGGCGCAAACAAATGATTACCCTAACGTATGCGGTCGCAGGAGTATTGCTCGCGGTGACTGGCTGGCTTTTTCACGCCGGATTGCTGACCGCGCAAACTCAAACGCTTGCGTGGACAATTATCTTTTTCGTCGCTTCGGCAGCCGCCAGTTCAGCCTACCTGACGGTGAGCGAAATTTTCCCGCTGGAAATCCGCGGAATGGCGATTGCAATTTTCTTTGCAGTCGGAACGCTGGTCGGCGGCGTCGGCGCTCCGCTGCTGTTTGGTTGGATCATCGGCACGGGATCGAGCACCGCATTGTTCATGGGATATTTGATGGCTGCGGCGTTGATGATCTTTGCGGCGGCGATGGAAGCATGGATTGGCGTGGCCGCCGAGCGGCGCTCGCTCGAGCACATTGCGGCACCGCTCTCGAGCAAGGGGCTGTAATCTGTAGCCGCGTCTCCGTGAGACGCGTTGGGATTTGGCATCGCAAAGACTTCGGGGACGCGCTTCGCACAGCGAAGCGGCTACAGTAACGCTCGGCGGTCACAGACCGCCGCTACAGTGAACCGCAAGTTCGCGCGTGTGAATTGGTCCGGCTGGCGTGAGTCTGCTTGAATAAAGATGGAAGGCGTCGACGCGGATCATTCCAGCGTCGAATTCGGCGTTCGATTGTATGAATTTCCGGAGCGCTTGCGCAGAAACATCGCGACAACGCGCCAGCGTGATGTGCGGATGCCATGGGCGCAGCTCCGGTTCGATACCGACGGCCAGCGCGGCTTCCTGCACGCGCTTGTGGATTTGGAAAAGATGCGGATGCGCTCTGCCGACGCCGATCCAGATAATTTTCGGAGTGCCTTTTGCAGAGAACGTACCGACGCTATTTACAGGCAGAAAGAATGCGCCGAACTCGATCGCGCCGAGTTTTTCCCGCAGCTTAAGTTCGACGTCTTCAGGCACGTCGCCGAAGAAGCCGAGTGTCAGATGCATCTGGTCGGGTTCTGTCCATCGCGCACCGCGAACGTGGGGATCAAGACTGGCAAGCAATTGGCGCGTTGACTCCGGCAGATCGATTGCGACGAAGAGACGCTTGGGCATCAGAGAAGAAAACGTCCAACGCTCAATTACATCCAACGGAACAAGCGATTCCAGGCTACAATGATTTCGTTGCCTCGTTATTACGCGCCACCGCCTGGTCAGCCATACGCGTGAGCCATTCCGGTGCACGCCGTGGAAGGTCGCGCCCGGCACAGGACCGATTGCCTTCTTCACCGCCAGCTCCGGGAAGGAATCGATTTACAAATTTCATCACGTATCCGGTCAGATTCGGAAACAGCGCATTGCCAAGAATGGCGCCGCGCGCAGCAAATGTGAGCGTGAGTGACGACTGACCGCGACGGCATGCGGCGAGAATCTTTCTTGCTGCCCGGTCCGCATTCATCGAAATTAGCGGCGCACCAGCAGAGGCGTAGAACCAGGCGAATTCAGTGTCGTGATTGCCTTTGAACTTTGCGTTCACATGTGAGCCGGTGCGCATAAGCCCTGGCGCCACCGTTGTGACCTGAATATTGTCGCGCGCCAACTCAGTCCGAATCGCATCAGAGAAACCGGTCAGCGCAAATTTGCTGGCGCTGTATGGCGCGAAATGCGGCACCGCAACCTTGCCGCCGATCGAGGAAATGTTGACGATGCGTCCCCCACCCCAAAGGCGCATCTCCGGAACGATCTGCGAAACCAATTCGTACGGCGCCCAAAAATGCAATCGCATCGCGCGATCGAAATCATCGCGGGTCATATGATCGAGCGGACCAACTTCGATAATGCCGGCGTTGTTGATCAGGATGTCAATCCTGCCGAAGCGATCGATCACTTTCCGGAGAGCGGCCTGAATTTGATCGCGGTCGAGCAGATCGCATTGGACCGTGAGAACTCCTCCGCCGCGCGCAGTGAGATCGGCTTTCGCGCGGGCGAGTTCTTCTGGATCACGCGCGAGGAGAGCAACGTTTCCGCCCTGCGCGCAAATGTGTCGCGCCAGCACGAGCCCGAGCCCGCGCGAGCCGCCAGTAATTAGGACAACTTTATCGCGCAACGTGTCTTGCGCCGTGCGAATGACGCGAGCGGTAATCCAACCGCCGAGTAAAAGAGCGCCTGCTCCGAGCCACGCCCGAGTATTCATTTGAACGATCCCATAATCAGATACGAAACGTTCGGAGTAAACGGCCGTGGACAAGAAGCGACGGCGCGTCACGTGTTGCAACAGTCACGCGTGTTTGCGATTGAAGCGCGCGACTTCACGCGCCATCTCCCGATCGGTCTCGCGCTTCTTCAAATCGGCACGCTTGTCACGTGCAAGCTTGCCCATGCCTACGCCGACTTCGGCTTTCACCTTCCCGTTCTTCCAATATAACTTTAGCACCACCAGCGCGCGGCCTTTCATTTGCGCTTCGCCGTAGAGCCTGTCGATCTCCTCGCGGTGGAGCAACAATTTGCGCATGCGTTTTGCGATTGGAATTTCATGGCTGGCGCGTTCGTAGGGCTGAATGTCGGCGTTGTAAAGGAACGCTTCGCCATTTTCGATTCGCGCGAATGCGTCACTGATATTTGCCTTGCCTGCACGGATCGATTTAACCTCGCTGCCTTTCAATTCGATGCCCGCTTCATAGCGGTCAACAATGTGATAGTCCCGCAGCGCTTTGCGATTGATAATGGACTCAGCTGCCATATTTGCCAAAGGACTTCGATTTCGCCCCTCGCTCGCTCTTCGTTGTAGTGTGCGCTGTCCTCAGCGGAAAATCCAACGTACGGTCATCGTCTTGCAGCAAAATTGTAGTCAGACGTCAGAACCCGAATGCGCTGAGGACAGCGCACACTACAGCAATCTTTCGAAAATGTCGCCGTTATGCGCCGTCCGCTTCGAGCGACTCGTAAGTCAGTTTGCCGGCGATGATTTCCTTAAGCGCAATATCCGTTAACGACATTCGCGGTGTCGTTTCCACCAACGGCCGATGTCCCAAGCCAAGCTGACGCACGCGCTTGGAGACAACATTAATCAGAAGTTGCTGATTCGGGATCACCTGTGCT
>JBKPBJ010000049.1:0-5061 GCA_046726875.1 Verrucomicrobiota bacterium | reverse complement strand
GCGTATGGCGCAAGATATTTGAATGAGTTACTTAACTTTGTGCCGCGTATGATCTGGCCTTCAAAACCGTTGATTGGAATTGACTACGCGAAGTGGCGCGGCTTTGAGAGCGAGGACAGTGAGCTCGGTGTGAACACCACCGTTTCCAGCGGAATGATCGGCGGCGGCGTCTTGAACTTTGGCCAAATCTTTGGTCCGGTGGCAGCCGGCATACTGATGGCACTGTGGACCGGTCTGCTCATACGCTGGTGGGAACAGAGAAAATCGCTCCTGCGCCTGGTGTTGTTCATGCTTGGCGTCGGTCTTACCTTCAACCTCGGCCGGGACATTAGCATGCTGGTGCTCTGGCCCGTTATATTTGCATACTTTTTTGTCCGACTTGCTGAGATATGGGCGACGAAGCGGTTTCAACACCTGCCGCAGGTGGCAACTATCGCTCCCGCTGACGCCGTGCCAGTGCGTGTGGTAGCTGGTCGGCTGAGTCAGTGACGCCGCGCCACCCGCGAGCGTTTTTGTTCCGGTTTGTACGAGGCAAATCTCCAGGGGGTCGCAGTTAACGCCTCGCAGCAATTTCAGATTGCTGGGAGCCGCGAATTGCTATCCGAAATGCGGGGTACCTACGGTCGTGATGTCACAGAGTAGATTTTTACTCTGGTTTGGGTACCCTAATCCTCATCAGCCCCATGGACGCGATGGACAGGTCGCCGACAGTAGGGATAAGCTTACGCCAACGAGAGTTGCAATAATCCATTGGGCGTTGTTAGTCGCCGCTGAACATTCGGACCATGAAATGAACGATCCTGTCGCGGCCTATTTCGAAAAGCTCCCCGAGGTTTACCGGTGTCAGTTCGCGCAAGGCGCATCTGGCGCGAATTTTAATTTTCACAAACGGCTGGTACTCGCATGTGAATTGGCCAGCGCGTCGGCAGGGCGCTTGCTTGACTGCGCCGCCGGGACCGGTGAAATCACGTGCGCATTGCTCAAGTCCCGCAGGTTTTCTCATGCTACGGTCGTCGATATTGCGCCGGCGATGTTGCAGAGCGCAAAGCAGCTTGTTACCTCGGAAATCGCCGACGCGGAGCTTGAGTTCATTTGTTCGGACGTGTTCGACTTCAAGCCATCCGACTCCAGGTTCGATCTCATTCTCTGCCTGGGGTTGATTGCCCATATTGGGCGGCTGGACATTTTACTGCCGCATTTGAAATCGATGCTGGCACCGGGAGGGCGTATCATTTTGCAGACAACACTTATCGATCACGTTGGAGCGCGGGTCGTGCGGGCGCTCACCACTAGGCGCGAGCTGGCGCAGCGCGGGTACCGAATTTCCTGGTTCTCGCAAGGGGACATCGCCGACGCATGCAATGGTGCCGGCCTGCAGATCGTGGATATGCGACGGCATACTCTGGGCATTCCCTTTGGAGACCGGCTTTGGCCTTGGGCGAACTTTCAGCTGGAAACCCTCCTGCAAAAATGGTCGAGCCGGCACGGAGCGGATGCGATTTACCTGCTCTCACCAAATTGCGGGAAGAGGAAAATGGCAAATGTCCGCTGATCACAGGGTGGACACGGTTTTTCGTTGTTCACTCACGCTAGATTGATCTCGCGTGGGGAATCATTAACGCTTGTTCGATGAACATTAGCTTTCTAACCGGTCATCTCACGCACCGCAGCGGTGGACTTTATGACAGCGTGCGTCGGCTTGCGCAAACACTCTATGAGAGCGGCGCGTTCGTGAACGTGCTCGGGCTGGCCGACCGGCTCGGCGACGATGACCTTCTGGCGTGGGCTCCACTACGACCGCACAGCTTCCGGGTCGTCGGCCCCGCTATTGTGGGCTACGCTCCCATGCTGTACCCCGCGCTCGCGCGTTCTCATGCGGAGCTTGTGCACTGCCATGGTATTTGGATGTTTCCATCGCTCGCATGTCTGGTCTGGGCGCGTCGCGTGCACAAGCCGTATCTCATCTCGCCGCGCGGAATGCTCGACCCGTGGGCACTGGGTCGTTCGCACTGGAAGAAGCGTGTTGCAGGATTTCTGTTTGAGAACGCTCATCTGCGCCGGGCCGCGTGCATCCATGCCTTGTGCGACGCCGAAGCAGAGGCTGTGCGCGCGTACGGCTTGCGTAATGCGATTTGCATCATCCCAAATGGGGTTGATCTGCCGAGATCAGTTGAGAACCCGACCGCCCGAACGGACAGTTTGCTATCAAAATTCGCCGAGCACAGGAAAATTCTACTTTATTTGGGCAGACTTCATCCAAAGAAGAATGTGGCGAACCTGATTCGGGCTTGGAAACAAACTCTCAATTCGCATCCTTCAGCCCGGGAGGACTGGATCCTGGCTATCGCTGGTTGGGATCAAGTCGGATATGAAGACGAACTCAAGAGACTGAACAGCGACTACGGATTAGCAGCCAGCGTCCGATTTCTCGGCCCTTTGTTCGGCCAGGAAAAAGATGCGGCGTATCGTGGCTGTGACGCTTTCATTCTGCCTTCGCTGAGTGAAGGTCTGCCGATGGCGGTCCTGGAAGCATGGGCTTATGCAAAACCTGTTTTGATGACTGCCGAATGCAATCTGCCGGAAGGTTTCGCTGCGGGCGCAGCGATACATATTGGGACGACTGCGGCAGAGATTGCTGCCGGTCTAAACCAACTGACCGAAATGAGTGATTCCGATCGCACAGTGATGGGTGGTCGCGGCCGCGCACTCGCGGCGATAAAATTTTCATGGGCTCGTATTAGCGAACAGATGCGCTCGGTTTACGAGTGGGTACTCGGCGGCGGCCCGCGGCCGGAAGCAGTAAGGATTGACTAAATTTCGCCGGTCATAGGCCAGGCTTCAGAAGCGATGTTTTGAGCCTCAAAGCGGTAGTCATTCATTAGCAATCTCAGCGTGTAAAGATCCGCGTCATCCGGTTAATCTGCGGTCGCCCAGTGCGCCCCAACGCGGCCGCTGCTACAAACATGCTGGACATTGAACAAAATCGTCGCGCCAGAGAATGGCTTTTCCGGTGAAACGGTTCGCCAAGTATTTTGGACCCTCATGCAACCCCCTTTGGTTTAGTCTCAGGCCCTGTTTCGTTGGTAATGTTTTCTTCTGCGCTGCTTTGGAGCAAAACTCGGTCGCAATGGCACGTTTATCCGTCCGCGATCATTTATTTTTTCGCCCCGGCGTCACCGTTAATGGAGGCGCGATTGCCGAAGCGGGGCGGTCATGTTGAAGGACGCGAAACCGTGGATGATTGTCATTGAAAATATAGGACGCAATCAAAGGGCGGCCCGAGCCAAATGATCTCCGTTGTCATCCTGACGCACAATGAAGAACCAAACATTGCGCGTTGCCTCGATTCCGTATCATGGAGCGACGATATCCTCGTAGTCGATTCATTCAGCGAGGATCGCACTGTGGAAATTTCAAA
Organism: Verrucomicrobiota bacterium; assembly: GCA_046726875.1. Classification (GTDB taxonomy): domain Bacteria; phylum Verrucomicrobiota; class Verrucomicrobiia; order Chthoniobacterales; family UBA10450; genus Udaeobacter. The sequence continues at coordinate 1,643 of JBKPBJ010000049.1, read as the reverse complement.
GCGCCATGGAGCACGTGTCGTTCAACGATCATTTGAGGATTTTTCTTCTCAACGGAATTTTGCTAGCGAACAAGGAAACCTTAAACACGAATGGGTGCTTCATCTGGATGCAGACGAAGTCGTTACTCCTGAATTAAGAGCAGAGCTGCCGGGAGCGATGTGCGGCGACAAAGATGCTTATCGCGTTTCCTTGAAGCTGATTTTTTGCGGCAAATTTCTGCGACATGCCGGGCTTTTCCCATGGTATCAAGTGCGTTTCGGGCGAAAGCAAGCCTTGCGCTTCAAACAGGTGGGTCACGGCCAGCGAGAAACGCTCGAGCCAGGCCGTATCGGCACACTAAAGTCATCGCTTTTGCACTTTAACTTTTCGAAAGGACTTTGCGATTGGATCGAGAAACACAACCGGTATTCGACGGCTGAAGCACGGCAAAACGTTTACGGCTACGTCGACGACGATGTTCCCAAACTGGATCTTTTCAGTATTGCAACTGACCGCCGCCGCCGAGCGGCCAAAAAAATCTTCAGGCGGTTACCCTGCAGAGCAACTCTTCGATTCATCTATATGTACTTGTTTCGGGGCGGAATTCTGGACGGCAAAGCCGGCTTTACGTATTGTCGACTGCTCGCCTTGTACGAATGGCTGATTGTCGTGAAAGAACGCGAGATAAGAGCGCTGGCGCGAGGAAAACGTAGCGGAGCCCGATGATGCCGCAATTAACGCGCGTGGGCGTCAGTTGAGTCATCCTAATCGACGTCGAACGCAGTATCACCACGGATCCATGGACGCGCCGCATACGGGGGATTATCTATGGGGGCACATCATCAATCTGTGCGCGGAGCTACGCGCGCGTCGCATCGTCGATATTGGGTGTGGTAATGGCGCGCTATGCCGCGAGCTTGCCAACCGCGGATACGACGTGGTCGGTTGCGAACCAAGCGCCGACAGTTTCCGGCTTGCACAGCGTGCGGCGCCAGAGTTGGTATTTCACGCGATCGGAGTGGACGACGATCCATCTGCGATTGGCAACGAGAGCTTTGACGTGGCGATCGCAACCGAGGTAATCGAGCACCTAGTGAGACCTTCTAACCTGCCTTATTTCGCGAAGCAACTGCTTCGATCCGGAGGCTACCTGATCATCAGCACCCCGTATCACGGCTACCTCAAGAATCTCATTCTTGCACTCACCAACAAGTGGGACGCGCATCTCAATCCTTTCTGGGACGGTGGCCACATCAAATTCTGGTCGTGCCGGACACTATCCCAACTGTTGAACGAAACCGGTTTCCGCGTCGTTCGGTTCATCGGAGCGGGCCGATTACCTTTCCTTTGGAAGAGCATGATTGTGGTCGCAGAGAAACCGCAAACATCTCAGCAACTCATGAATGGCGATACGCCTAGTCAGTCCCCTCCGAGTCGTAGCTCGCAGCACTGATGTAGGAAAGTCAAAAGGTGTCCGCCTTCGGTCGCCGCGGCGACCTTCGGCGCGACAGCCCCGAAAGCTTTCGGGGCTGGAGGTAAGGGGATTCGAACCCCTGGCCTTCTCATTGCGAACGAGACGCTCTACCAGCTGAGCTATACCCCCGGAACTTTTTCGCGCGCCAGAGTTTAACGCGTGAATTCAGAATTCGCATCCGAATTGTGG
>JBKPBJ010000048.1:0-3955 GCA_046726875.1 Verrucomicrobiota bacterium | reverse complement strand
AGCACATTGAGAAATCCGTGCATTTTCGTTTTCACTTCGTCGCGATATTGCCGGATTGGATGATGCAGCCCGGCGGTAAACTTGATCGGAAGCTGATGCGTGGCCGCTGCTATAAGGGCGCGCGCGATCTGTTTCGAACTTGGAAAGGCATCCGCCGTCACTCCGCCGGTGCGCAACTTGTACCCAAACCTTGTCGACTCGGTGTTGGAATTGTGTTCGGCCAGCAGCGCGATTGTTTGTTCGGCTCTCTCAGGTGGCGCTTCCCAAAAAACCGGCAATTCACCCACAATCGCGCTCGCTTCTTTGAGAGAAGCAGAATCGACATTGTCCGGTGAAAACATTTCAACATGACTGATCGCAACAAGATCGGTGTTGTGTCTCGAAAATGAACGAATCGCCGCATAGGCGTTATACAGCGCATCGAGAAAAACATCCGCATTCGTGGTTTTCGGTCCGAGCGCGGCGACGCGGAGCGGGTGGTGAGTATCGAACTTTGAAAGAAATTGCGTTGTCGCATCGAATTGTTCGACCGGCAGGACGAATCCGTTCAGCATCCAAGCTTCAGGCGAGCGCACATAGCTCGCCTGGTTCCCCAGCGCGGGCTCGAGCGCCAGGCCGCAGGGCGGAAACATCCCCGCGTAATCAATTGCCTGATCGAGAAGAGCACGAAGCGAAGCGGCTGGCATGAGAAACGAAGTCAGTGTTCCAGCTAGTCGCCACACGAAGCCAATTGCGGAGTCATGCTGAAGCAGGCGCGCAATTCGCCGCCGGGCGGAATGGTTTGGATCCCTTGCTTCTTTTCGAACGGGCGCTGCTTGTGCGCATCAGTCAAGCCCCAGCATGGCTCGATGCAGAGAAACGGGCCGCCATCCGACCACAACGTCATGTAAGGAACATCGGCGAGATCCATTGTTACCCAGCGCCCACTCGGCGGGTCCACGAAGGAAAATTGCGGCCGCGGAATCTTCACCAGTTCAAGAATGATCGAACCGGGCAATTCCTCTCTTGAAAACGGCATTTCGCCACCGGCAAACTCGATGTCGCGTGTTTCGCCCGACAAATAATTGCCCGGCGAAAAATATCGTCGATAACAACCGCGCGGCATTTGCAAATGAAAGCTTTCGAAGGAAGTCGCGCCGAATCCCGGATGCAATCCGAACGAGACATGCGCCGTCAGAGCCGGTTCATGATTTCGAAAATCGAAAACCACATTCAATTTGTTGTCCTCGATCGCGTAAGTTAAGTCCACGCTCACCTTCAGCGGATAGTCGCTGGGCGAGAAATCTTGCGGTGTAATCTCGTATTTTAACGAAGCTCCGCTTCCCTCGGTGGAAGATCCGGCGAGATGCCATGTTTTAGAACGAAGGAAGCCGTGATTGCCGCCTTTGATTTCGTGTCCGCGATACATACTGCGGCCATTTTTCAGCCGGTGAAGATAATAACCCATCACCGTGGCGTGATTTGCCCAGCCGCTAGGCGGCGCCGACAGATCGTTGTCCCGATAGAGAAACCCGACCCACTCGCCGGCTTCATTGATTCGCGCCATGCTGATCAGTTCCGCCCCCAGACGCGACACGACGATGCGAAGCCCGTTCTCCTCGTCAGTGAAAACATCAAGATACCGGCCATCGCGCTTTTCCTCTGTGTGCGAAAACTTCATCGGGCCGCAGGCAAACTATCACCTCTCCCTTGCTAAAGGGAGAGGGTTAGGGTGAGGGTTCAGCTTTACTATTGCGCGGTTCCAATCCCCTCACCTCAGTCCTCTCCCCTTTCGAGGAGAGAGGCGGATTGGCTCGCGCGCGAAGATCCAGTTGTCCCTGCCTCATGGGAACAAGCCGCGCACTTGTTTCGCTTTGATCACGCGTTCAACGCCGGTCGCCATCGCCGCTGTGCGATGCGACACCTTGTGATCCCTCGCGCGTCTGATCACCTGCGCAAACGAATGCTCGAGGATGCGGAAAAGTTTGTCGGTCACTTCGCTCTCTGACCACAGGAATGCCTGCAAACCTTGTACCCACTCGAAATATGAAACGATCACGCCCCCGGCGTTACAAAGAATATCCGGGATCACGAACACTTCGTCCCAGCGCTGGTCTAGAATCAGATCTGCCTCAGGCGTAGTGGGGCCGTTGGCGCCTTCGGCAAGGATGCGGCATTTGAGTTGACCGGCATTTTTTCCGGTAATCACACGGTCCACCGCGGCCGGAACAAGGATATCGCACGGCAGCGTGAGAAACTCGTTAGGATTTACGTGATCATCCTGAGCGAACGCACGCAGATTCCCCTTCTTCCACATGTGCTGTTCGGCTGCTTTAACGTCAATCCCTTTCGGATTGTAAATCGCAGCGGTATGATCGCTGATCCCGACAACTTTGACGCCGCTCTTATAAGCGAGCGACAACGCTGCGACGGAACCGACGTTGCCGAATCCTTGCACAATGGCGGTGCACTTTTCGGGATCTATCTTCAGCATGTTCATGGCGCGCTCGACCAGATAGACGACGCCGCGTCCCGTAGCTTCACGCCGGCCTTCTGTGCCGCCGATGGCGACTGGTTTGCCAGTGACGATTTCATTTACGGCGTACCCCATGTACACGGAGTAGGTGTCCATGAACCACGCCATGATCTGTTCGTTAGTGCCCATGTCCGGTCCCATGATGTCGGTGTGCGGACCGACGAACGGAATCATTTCCTGCATGTAACGGCGCGATACGGCCTCGAGTTCCGTCCGCGATAATTTCGTCGGATCAACGGCTACGCCGCCCTTTGCGCCGCCATACGGCAATTGAGCCAGCGCGCATTTCCAACTCATCCACATCGCCAGCGCCGCCGTTTCGCCCATCGAAAGCGAGGGCGCGAAGCGAGTTCCGCCTTTGGTCGGCCCGAGCGCGATGTGATGTTGCACACGGTAACCCTGAAAAGCTCTGGTGCTCCCGTCGTCCATGTGCACAGGCAGCGTCACCGCGACAGCGCGTTTGGGGTAGGTCGCCCATTCGCGGTCGTCTTGGTCGATGCTCAGATAATCGGCGATGACCCGAAACTGCTCGCAAGCCATCTGGAAAACTTCGTCATCGTAAATCGTGTGCATCGCTGCTTCTGAGCAACTCTGGGTCTCCATGGGAAAGCTGCTATTTGCGCTTGGCACGTGGCGTCGTCAACTGCGAAACTTTGGAGTGCGGCGACATGAATTTGGTCGCGCCACAGGCGCCGACTCACCTTCGAGCCTGGGGCAACGCCCCAAGGCTAAATGCATCCGTAACCACCAGCCCTGAAGGCGCGCCTCAATTGTCTGAGGGTCATTGATTGGCACCGGCTCGTTTGAAACGTGAATCGCGCTTTCAGCGCTGGCTTTTATTTTCCACCATCGCCTGGGGCAGTGCCCCAGGCTAATAATGATGCTGCGCCCTTGGCGCTCAACAAATCCGTACGGTACCTCCGCGCACTCCAGAGATCGACAAGGGCAGGTGATATTCGTTAACGTCCACAAATGAAAATTGAAACCATAGCCGTGCACGCGGGACACGAGGTTGATCCCGCAACCGGAGCGGTCGCCGCACCCATTTATCTTTCCACAACATTTGAGCGCGACATCGAAGGCACGTACTCGCGCGGGTTCATGTACACGCGCAACGACAATCCAAATCGGAAAACGCTGGAGCGCGGCATCGCAATGCTCGAAGGCGGCGCAGCGGCCGCGGCGTTCGCCTCCGGAACCGGCGCGACCATGTCGATTTTGCACGCATTATCGCCGGGCGATCACGTCCTCGCGCACATCGACGCGTACTACGGCACGACGCGATTGATCCGCGAAATCTTCGTGCGCTGGGGACTCGAGGCCGATTTCGTGGACATGAGCGATCTCGCCGCCGTAAAAAAAGCGCTGCGACCAAATACAAAACTCGCCTGGGCCGAAACGCCTTCCAATCCGTTGCTGAAAATTGTCGATCTCGCCGCC
>JBKPBJ010000047.1:0-2388 GCA_046726875.1 Verrucomicrobiota bacterium | reverse complement strand
GAAAAATGTCGTGCCAGTATCGACGGCCGAGTATGGCTGCAGCAACTGGAAATGGTGGCTTAACAATACCACGATCACGCTTGGCATGCAGAACGTGACGGATGAAGATCCGCCGTTTGCGGCAGGCTCGTTCGAGAACGGCTACGACGAGCAGCTTGCCACCATCAAAGGCCGGTTCTGGTACGTCGGACTGAAGAAGCGATTCTAAGCTGTAATCCAAGCTAAACTCACAGCGGCCGGGCTCCCGACGAAGCCCGGCCGTTTTGTTTTGGAAAGTGCGCAGGAGATTCGTCTCCGCGCCGAGCGAGCGCGTCGAGATGGCCAGCGTCGTAGGGCGCGAGATGTTTATAGTTTGTGGGACGCCCGCGATTCGATCAGCTCTATTGGGAGCGTCATGTAAAGACCGCGCGTCGATGGCCAACATGTACACGCTGCACATCGTTTTCGCGGTCTCCGGCCGCGCCTGTATGATTTCTTCCGCGCGCCGCGAAGAGTTGCAAAGATACATGACCGGAACCGTCACACGAAAGGACCAAAAACTGATTGCGATCTATTGCATGCCCTAATCACACGCATGTGTTGCTCGGTCTAAAACCAAATATCGCTCCATCAGATTTGATCGGCGACATCAAAACGGGATCGACCAATCATGTCAACGAGCAGAGATGGTTCGGATGTCGATTTTCGTGGCAGGAAGGCTAGTGCGCGTTTTCCGTTTCACACTCGCATCTGGATCGTGTGGCCAACTACATTCGCAATCAGCCGATGCATCACCGGCAAAAGTCGTTTCAAGAGGAATATGTCGAGTTCTTGGAGCGGTATCATGTCCCACACGATCAGCGTTATATTTTCAAGCCGCTAGAATGAGTTGCCAATGCCGCTCCTACGGAGCTTTGTCTGCGTAGTGGCGGATGAACTATAAACATTACGCTTCTGAACGGAGCTCGATTCTTGGTAGTGGCGTGGGTCTCTCATGAATTCGAGCAATTGGTGTCTCAATGATCTGAAGATTGATTTTCCCGGTGCTTTGATAGAGACTTGGCTCCGCTAGGAGAAAGGCATGCAGTTCGTTCCGGGGATTTCATCTGCACAAACTCTGCCCGCTGCGCCGACTCCGACAGCGGTCGACCGCAAGCCTAACGTCTGGATTCTGGACAGTTGGCGCGACCTGGTTCTCTACGTCTGCACACCGTTGTTATTGGTGCCGATCTTTATCGGGGCGCAGGGGTTCTGGAGCGCCGAGGATATTTATCTTTTCGTTGCGGCCTTTGGTGCGATGGGACACCACTTGCCGGGAATGATTCGCGCGTACGGCGATCGCGCATTGTTTCAGCGTTTCAGATGGCGCTTTATTTGCGCGCCGATTTTTCTGGTAGTCGTCTGCGCGGCATTTTCTCTGTGGGAGCTGAAGGGGATCGTGCTGGTGGCGTTTATCTGGGGCGTTTGGCACGGCATGATGCAAACGTATGGGTTCTGCCGCATTTACGATGCGAAAGTCGGATCGTTTGCCGAGGTAACGCGGCGTCTCGATTTCGCGCTGTGCGGAATATGGTTCGCAACCGCTGTGCTTCTTTCCCCCCAGCGGATGACAGACACGCTGGAAACATATTATTCAGCGGGCGGGCCGTTCATTCCCCCCGCACTTCTGCGCGCCGGGCAGCAGGGACTGTTTGCGCTGGCGCTTCTAGTTTCAGCCGTATTTCTGGTGAATTTTATCTGGATGTGGAGCAACGGGAAGCGGCCGAGCCCGGTGAAACTCGTGCTTCTGCTCACGAGCATTTCGTTTTGGTGGTACTGCAATAACATCGTGGCGAGCGTTCTCGTTGGCATTGCTTTGTTCGAAGTGTTTCACGATGTGCAGTACCTCTCGCTCGTCTGGATCTACAATCGAAAACGAGTGGAGAGCGACAGCTCCATCGGAGGATTCATGCGTTTTGTGTTCCGTCGCAGTGGCGCGCTGGTGGGCGTGTACATAGGCTTGGTGCTCGCCTACGGTGGGATGAGTTTGTCCAAATCGTATGTCGGCGTTGAGGCCGTTAAACGTATTCTCACCGGTGTGGTGACAGCATCCGCGCTGCTGCATTTTTATTACGACGGGTTCATTTGGAAAGTGCGCGAGAAATCCACGCGGCAATCCCTGGGTATCAGCGGCGGTACAGCCGATGTTTCCTTAGGCGGTCTTCTGCCCGGCTGGGCTTTGCACGGCGCGAAGTGGGTTGCGGTTTTCGTCATTCCTCTTGGGATGCTCTGGTTTGCCGAAATTCACAGTGCTCGGGGTAAGCTCGAACGTCTGGGTTCAATCGTTGCCGATCTTCCAACAAGTGCGCGCGCACATTTTAATTACGCGACCGAACTGCAAGATGCCGGGCGCGCCGAGGAAGCGGCGAA
>JBKPBJ010000046.1:0-9826 GCA_046726875.1 Verrucomicrobiota bacterium | reverse complement strand
GCCGGTGTTTCCTATACCTGGAAAGATTGGAGCGCAGGGATTGACGGATTGTATGGCAACGGGTTACGTCGCGGTTTTGCCAACACGCAAAAAAACCATCCCTACGAGACATTCAACATCAACTTGTCGCGCCGGATCCAGCTCACGGAAAAGACTGCGCTCAAGATCCGCTTCGATGTCGTGAACTTGTTCGACAAAATTTACGAGCTTCGCGATGGGAGCGGCATCGGCGTCGGCGCGCCGCAGTTCGGGCAGCGCCGCGGTTTTTATGGAACAGTCGCCTACGATTTTTAGCAATCGCGATTGCTGGCGCGAAAACATCATTTCGTCATGTTGAGCGAAGCGCTGCAACCAAATGCGAAGCATGAGTCCAGGCTTTCAAACATCTCTGATATATTTCCGTGCCGATCGGGTCAGAAATGATCAGAGATTGAAAGCCTGGCCTCGCGGACTTCGTCCGTTGCGTTGCAGCTTCGCTTCGCTCAGAATGACATTATAAGGTGTTGAGTAATGCATCGGGTTGATCATTCTAGTTTTCGCAAGACGCACGATTTCGTGCCGGATTTCTCGCATGCGGAACGGCGCACGCGCATCGTGATCGGCATCACTGCCGCGATGATGGTTGTCGAGATCGTTGCCGGTTTGATGTCGCACTCGATGGCGCTGCTGGCCGACGGCTGGCACATGAGCACGCATGTGCTCGCATTTTTCATAACGGCCGTTGCTTACTATTTCGCCAGAACACAAGCCGGCAATGCGCGTTTCAGTTTCGGCACGGGAAAAATCGGTGTGCTCGGCGGGTTCACTAGCGCGGTCGTGCTCGCGATTGTAGCGCTTTTGATGGCGGGCGAATCAGTGCACCGGCTGTTTGTTCCGCTAGAGATTCATTTCAACGAAGCGATCGGTATTGCCTGTATCGGGTTGCTGGTGAATCTCGGCTGTGCAGTTTTACTGGCCGATCGTCCGCATGAACATGACGGCGGCAGCGCGCATCACCATGACCTAAACCTGCGCGCAGCGTATCTCCACGTGCTGGCCGATGCGTTTACTTCCGTGCTGGCGATCACGGCACTAACGGGCGGCAAATTTTTTGGCTGGGCGTGGCTTGATCCGGTTGTGGGAATTGTCGGCAGCGGCGTGGTTTTCTCATGGGCCTACACGCTGTTGCGCGATACCAGTGGGATCCTGCTCGATCGTATGCCGACGTCATCGGATTTGCCTGATGAAATTCGCCGCGCGGTAGAGAGCGATGGCGATTCGGTCGTGACCGATTTGCACGTGTGGCAGGTCGGCATCGGAAAATTTGCCGCGATGGTTTCGATTGTGGCGCACGAGCCGAAGAGCTGCGATTCCTATCGAGCGCTGCTGCGCGGACACAATGAACTGGTTCACGTGACCATCGAGACGCACCATTGCCGCGAAGATCACGCGCCGGCCACACGCGCCTAGGAGCCTTTTGAGATACTCAGCCATGCCGCAACCCGAGGGCGAGACCGTTCAGGTCGCTGCGGACATGCTCATCGCTCGCGTCCCAAACCGCTCTCGCGTGGCGCAGCTGAGTATTTCAACAGGCTCCTAAATGGGCAACACGCTCTGGCAAGTCATCGCCGCTTACATTTTCGCTGTCGGCGGGGGATCGATCAGCGCGTCACTGCGCCTTGAGCATAAACCGCTTTGCGCGCTCATCAGTTTCGCGGCCGGAACGCTTCTCGGCGTAACAATCTTTGCGATCTTGCCCGGAAGTTTTGGCGCGTGCCCATGGTGGGCAGTGTTGGTGGCGCTGATTACGGGCTATGCGCTCTTCTTTTTCATCAGCAAACATGTTCATCATGTTTGTCCTGCATGCGCAGCCAGTCACTTCGACGCCGACGCCACCCGGCATTTCAGCGAGATCGCGACCGCGCTAATCGTCGCTTTGTCGATTCACAGTGCGACCGACGGTTTAGCTTTGGGAATCCAAGGCGAAACGCCTTCGACCGGTGCGACACAGTGGTCTCTGTTTTCTGCTCTGTGCATCCACAAAGTTCCCGAAGGTCTGGCGCTTGGTAGCCTTTTGATTGGCGCGGGGCTGCAACGCGAAGCCGCGGTTGGATGGGTGGCAACCGTCGAAGCCACAACGCTTCTCGGCGGTGTCATCGGCTATTTTTTTCTCACTCACGTTTCCACGTTTTGGCTAGCCTTAATCATGGCGCACGTCGGCGGCGGGTTCGTCTATCTGGCGACGCACGCGATCCTCGGAGAAATGTTGAAGCACGGAAAGAAGCTCGTTTTGACAAGCTTTGCGCTGGGGGTCGCTCTAATCGCATTTCTCAATGTCGGGTTGCGATTGCTAGGGTAGTGCGTTGCGCTTCGCACAGCGAAGCGGCTACAGTCGCTTGTGCATTTCTTCGAGTATCGCGATGGTCATCTCTATTGCGAGGATGTTGATCTGATGCGCATTGCCGAGGAATTCGGCACGCCGACTTACGTCTACAGCGCGGGGACAATTCTCGATCACTACACGCGACTCGACGCCGCGCTCGCCCCGATCGATCACCTCATCTCTTATGCGGTAAAAGCGAACTCGAATCGCGCGATCTTAAAACTGCTCGTCGACGCCGGTGCAGGTTTCGACATCGTTTCCTGTGGAGAGTTGTTTCGTGTGCTCGCGGCGGGTGGCGATTCAGCCAAGTGCACGTTCGCGGGGGTAGGCAAATCCCGTGACGAAATCGAGTACGCACTAGAGCGAGGCGTTTACAGCTTCAACGTGGAGAGTGAAGCCGAACTGGATTCGATCGAGCACATCGCTGGCGCAAAGAAAATGCGCGCCCCAATCGCATTGCGCGTCAACCCCGATGTGGACCCGCACACGCATCAATACATCTCCACTGGCTCGCAAGAGAACAAATTCGGCATCGCGTTCGATCACATCGAGGCCGTTTACGAGCGTGCCGCCAGAATGCGCAACGTCGAAATTGTCGGCGTGCAGATGCACATCGGTTCCCAGATCACCGAGGCGAAACCCTTCGCAAGCGCGATCGAAAAAGTCACGGCATTAGTGCGCGAGCTGAAATCAAAATATCGGATCAAGTTCTTCAGCATTGGCGGCGGCATGGGGATCATTTACCGACGCGCGCTGGAGAGCGGATCAAGCAAATGGTGGCACGATCACGGTCCCGCATGCGCGGGATCCGCGTTCAGTGTGCGCGATTACGCTGACGCAATTCTGCCGCTCTTGCGCGAAATGGGTCTTCGAATCCTCGTCGAGCCTGGCCGTTTTGTTGTTGGCAACGCCGGCGTTTTGCTCACGCGCGTTCGTTACATCAAGCAAACTGGCCGTAAAAAATTCGCCGTTATCGATGCCGGCATGAACGATCTCATCCGGCCTGCGCTATACCAGAGTTACCATGAGATCGTGCCGGTCGAAAAATCGAGCACGAGCAAGAGCAAGAGTGTTGAAAAGATCGATATTGTCGGGCCGGTATGTGAGTCGAGCGATTTTTTTGCGCTCGACCGGGAAATGCCTGAAGTGCATGAAGGCGATTTACTCGCGATCATGAGCGCGGGCGCGTACGGATTTGTGATGGCGTCGAACTATAATTCGCGCCCGCTACCGGCAGAAGCGTTGGTTCGCGGCGATAAGTTCGCGCTGATCCGGCAGCGGCAAACATGGGAAGATCTCATCAGCGGTGAGGTCGACCCAAATTGGTAGGGGCGCCCCGCTGGGGCGTCCGGACATCGCAGCGCGATGTCCCTACCACTTGCACACTTTTGTATGCTGCATAAATAGTCCTCTCGCCAGAAATGATGAGACGTCTGTTATTTCTATGCTTTTTGTCGATGGTCGCGCTCGGCCTTCAAGCCGCGCCGCCTGTCGGGGGTGAATACATAATCCTGGTCGGCGGGCCATCGATGTATCAGTGGGAAAAATATAAGGCTGTCCCGCACGACCATTGGTGGGCAAATTTCGTGCGCGCTGCTCGTTTGCGCACCGAACAATTGCGCAGCCAGGTCGGACCTGATGCGAAAATTACCTGGCTCGTTTATAAGCAGGGCTACGAAGACCGCGCAAAACAGGAGCACCAGGATCTCATCAGCCTAATTGGCACCGTTCGCGACAAATTTAATATTAATCTCGTTTGGTTTGGGCCGGGCCGGGAGGTCATCGATTATCTGAACAACGGACAACCGCGAGACCAGGTGAAGATCGTCGATTTCGAATTTTTCGGGCATTCGAACCGCGCGTGTTTCATGTTCGATTACAGCAACAATATCGACAGCGCTTGTAAATCGTGGCTGCACGAAAACGACCTGAAACAAATCAATCGCCGTGCGTTTGCGCGCGGCGCGTACGTCAAGAGCTGGGGCTGTCACACCGGCGAGAGCATGTCGAAGAAATGGTACGCCGCGACCGGGACGCACATGATCGGCGCCATTGGCAAGACCCAATTCATGATGGAAGAACTGCCGATTCTCGTTTCGGAGGGCGGCAGGTGGGTCAACTAATTGCCGACTGCCGATTTTCGATTGGCGATTGAACCATCGCATCGCTGCGAGGAACTTTGCGGACCTTAACCGGGCCCAACATCCGGCCACGCTTCGATCTCGTCATTCGGTCACTCGTGCTTTGTCATTTTTCGTAACCGGCTATCAGCAAAAATTTGAATCGACACTGGTCACGCGTTTTGCGACAAACCCCTCCGGGCGCAGCGGGATTCAATATAGCCTAAACAGAAAGACGTTATGAATTGGAAAAGATTCCTCCTCGCATTCATCGCAGCGTTCCTTTTCCTCTTCGTGTTCGGCTTCCTTTGGTACGCAACGCTGATGCACGGTGCCCACCGCGAAGTGTCGACGCTCTTGCGACCGGAAGCCGATCTTCAGAGCCACTTCGGCTGGCTGTTTTTGGGCCACCTGATCATGGCATTCTTCTTCACCACCTTGTGCGCCCGCTATGTTCCGACCGGAGGCGCAGGTGCCGGAGCGGTGCTGGGCTTTCTGGTGGGATTAGTGTACGCAGGGCCACATTTGATCTCATTCGCGGTTCAACCGCTAACGGTTAAAATCCTTTGCGGTTGGATAGCCGGCGCTGTGATTCAATTCGCAATCGCAGGCGCAATCGTCGGCGCCATCTACAAACCAGCGACTGCCCACATCATGTATGTAAAGGAGCGGTCGCGCTGAGCGGCTTGAGGCCAACTTCCCTCGTCTCTTCGGAATCATCAGCCTCTAACACGACCCCAATTTATGAAACGGTTTATCATCGCTTTTATCGCCGCTTACATTTTCCTGTTCGTCTGGGGCTGGCTGCTTAACGGCGTTGTGCTCAAAGATGTTTATGCCGAAACGCCGAATCTCTGGCGGTCGCAAAGTGAAATGATGAGTTTGTTTCACTGGATCATTATTGGCCAGGCACTGGTTGTTTTTGCCTTCGTGACGATCTATGCGAGCGGTTTCGCAGGTGGCGGCGTAATCGCGGGAATCCGGCTTGGGGTCCTTTTGGAAATCGCAGCGATCGGAATGCGCCTGGGCTTTTACGCAGTGCAACCGATTCCCGGAAAGTTGATCCTCTACGGAAGCGTCGGCGGTTTAATCGAGATGATCATCGTCGGCGCTATGGTTGGCGCGATTTACAAACCTCCGCCTTCCGAGAAACCGGTTTCGTAGTTCGTGGCGGCGTGCCCAGCCCGCCTTCGCCGTAGACGGGCTCCGCCGTGGCGAGCGGTCGCGCCCTACCATTGGGCGTTGGACGTTGAGCGTTGGACGTTGGACGTTGGTGTGCATGGACAAACCGGCACAGACTCCAACCGCGCTCGGCTATCGAATGCCTGCGGAGTGGGAACCGCACACGGCCACATGGCTTTCATGGCCGCGACGGGAAGGGATTAGCTTTCCTGAGTCGTTCGATCGCGTTCTGCCTGCGTTGCGGGCCATGGTCGAAACCTTGATCGAATCCGAGCAGGTCTGCATCAGCGTTTGCAATGGCGCGCACGAAGCAGAAGCGCGTTCGGTTTTGAGCGGACTGCCCATGGAAAAGATCACTTTTTATAGCGTACCGACAAACGAGCCATGGTGCCGCGACCACGGCCCGATTTTTCTCACACGCGATAAGCGTTGGAGCCGGCTCGCCCCCGAGCCGGAGGGCACTGCGCGGCGCGAGGGCGCGCCAGCTCCACTTGCCGTGGTGGACTGGGATTACAATGCATGGGGAAACAAATATCCGCCGTTTGATCTCGATGAAGTCGTGCCAACACGCCTCGCTGAAATCCTGAAACTGCCGGTTTTTTATCCGCACATGATCCTCGAGGGCGGCTCGATAGACGTAAACGGCACGGGCGCCTTGCTCACCAGCGAGTCGTGCTTATTAAACAAGAATCGCAATCCCAATCTGTCCCGCGATGAGATCGAGCAACGCCTGCGCGATTATCTCGGCGTCAGCGATATTTTCTGGCTCGGTGATGGCATTGCCGGGGACGACACCGACGGTCACATCGATGATCTCACGCGGTTTGTGTCGGAGCGGACCGTCCTAACAGTGATTGAAGAAAATCGCCACGACGAAAATTACGAACAACTTCAGGAAAATCTCGCGCGTCTGCGCGAGATGACGATCGGTGGTCGCAAACTCGACATTCTCACGGTTGCGATGCCGAAGAAAATCGTACGCGAAGGACTGCGCCTCCCGGCGAGCTACGCGAATTTTTACATCGCAAACACCTGCGTGCTCGTGCCGACATTTGCCGATCCAAGCGATGAAGTTGCATTATCCGTCCTGCGCGAATGTTTTCCGGATCGGCGCGTGATCGGAATCGATTGTCGCGAACTGATCTGGGGGCTGGGCACGTTTCACTGCCTGACGCAGCAGCAACCGGTCGTTTAAGCAGGAAGAAACGTCCAACGCTCAACGTTCAACGCCCAACGTCGAACTCCGAGTCTGCATTCGGCATTCGGTGTTCGACGTTGGGGCGTTCGGCGTTTTCGGCTCTTTAATCAGCCATCAGTCCCGGTTTGTAGCCGCTCTTCAAGATTGCGTCGTGCAGATCGGGTGGATGCGTTTTGCGCGGGTCGAACGTCACGATCACGCGCTCTCGCTCGAGATCGACTTTTACGTCTTGCACCCCGGGAATGTTCTTCAGCACCGGTCGCAGTTTGCGCACGCATTCATCGCAATCTTCACCCTCAGTGGCGATTTCGATCGTTTCGAGAATAGGGTGATCGGCGCGTTCCGGGAAAAACGGATCGCCCGGATCGGGATCACCAGGTCGTGCAGGGTCCATCGCGTTTTTGGTTATCTCTTTATCAAACGTGTCACGCACGCGCCGTGGTCGCCTAGAGTACGTCTCAGTAACACCTGGCTTCAGCCAGGTGCCACTCGCACGGTCCACGCGCCAGCCGTTTCAACGGCTTGCAACGCCCAACACGCGCAAGAAAAGCCGTTGAAACGGCTCACTTGTTGTGGTTCCGATGAGCACCGGGTTAAAACCCGGTGTTACTGAGATTAGGGTGTTCGGGCCACGTCGCGCGCCACCGGTTCCAGCACGCGCCAGACGTTTTCAGCAAGGATCTTTTGGCCGGCTGCATTTGGATGAATGCCGTCGGACAAATTCAATGCGGGATTGCCTGCCACGCTTTCGAGTAAATAGGGTACCAATGCCGCCGAATTTTTCGCCGCTAAATCAACAAACATTTGGCCAAATGCGGAGACATAATCGTCAGCCGCGTAACCGGGGAGTTGCATTCCTGCGATCACGACGCGCGCATTTGGATTTCTTGCTTTCACCTTGTCGATGATCTGTTGGAGATTGTTTTGAATTTGGTCAATCGGCAGGCCACGAAAGGCGTCGTTGATCCCAAGCTCGAGAATCAAGATGTCGATTCTTTGTTTCAAATGCGGTGGCAACCGTTCCAACCCTCCGTCGGTCGTTCCGCCCGAGGCGCTCGCGTTGATGACTTGAAAGTTAAGGCCCGCAGAGCGGAGCTTTTTTGCAAGTAAAGCGGGATAAGCTTCGCTGCGTTTTAGCATAAATCCGTCCGACAAACTGTCGCCGAACACCAGAATGGTTTTCGGAAGCGCGCCAGCGAAGGTTGGGATGGACAGCATTGACAAGGCTATGCTCACGAGCGCGATACAAGCTTTCACGACGAAACGGTCAACGCCCAACGCCCAACTCTCAACGCTCAATCGCAAATTTCTGCATTGGATATTGGACGTTGGGCGTTGAGCATTGGACGTTTTCGGTTTAACGATTCAACTCTTCAACCTTCAACTCTTTCCTATGGCTAATTTCGCTATCAATGGTTTCGGGCGCATCGGGCGCAATGTCCTTCGCGCCATGTCACAAAAACAGGTGGAGCGTGTCGTAGCGGTGAACGATCTCACCGACACACACACCCTGGCGCATCTGCTTAAGTGGGATTCGGTGCACGGCAAATTCGACGGCGAGATCGGTTACGACGACGAAAATATCATCGTGCGCGGTCACAAGATCAGAATTTTCAAAGAGCGCGACCCGGGCAATCTGCCGTGGAAGAAGTTCGACGTTGATGTCGTGCTTGAATCGACCGGCTTGTTCACCAGTCGCGACAAGGCCGAGCTGCACTTGAAGGCCGGCGCGAAACGCGTGTTGATCAGCGCGCCGGCAAAAGATCCGGACGTGACGATTTGTATCGGCGTGAACGACAACGTCTTCGATCCGAAGAAGGACAAAATCGTCTCCAACGCCAGTTGCACGACAAACTGTCTCGCGCCCATGGCGAGAGTATTGAATGACACATTCGGCATTGCTCACGGGTTCATGAGCACGATCCACAGTTACACCAACGACCAGCGTATTCTCGATTTTCCGCACAAGGACCTGAGGCGTGCACGCTCCGCAGCAATTAACATCATCCCGTCCACGACTGGCGCAGCAAAGGCCATTGGCGAAGTAATTCCAGCGCTCAAAGGAAAACTGAATGGCGGCGCGTTCCGGGTGCCTACGCCGGATGGTTCGGTGACCGATTTCACCGCGGTGCTGGAAAAAGATGCGACCGTGGACGCCATGAATGCTGCATTCAAGGAAGCGGCATCAGATAAAAGCTACAAAGGCGTGCTCGAGTTCAGCGATGAGCCGCTCGTTTCCGAAGACATTGTTGGCAATCCGCACTCCTGCATCTTTGATAGCAAACTGACGCTAATGACCGGTAATCGCTTCGTAAAAGTGGTCGGCTGGTACGATAATGAGTGGGGCTACAGCAATCGCTGCGTGGAGTTGATGGAGATGCTGGTGGAATAATCTGAGTAATAGAGTTCTGGAGTGACGGAGTAATGATATTCTCTCCGACGCCACTCCATTACTCCAATACTCCAACACTCCAATGAAACTCACTCTCCGTGATCTCGATGTCCGCGGGAAACGCGTGCTCGTGCGCGTGGACTTCAACGTGCCGACCGAAGTGCGCGGCGGCAAAGTTCGCGTCACTGATGACACGCGAATCCGCGAAAGCCTGCCGACCATCAATTACCTTCGCGAACATGGCGCGAAAACCATTTTGATGTCCCACTTTGGCCGGCCGAAGGGAAAGCCAGCGGAGAAATATTCGCTGCGGCCAATCGGCGAATATTTGCATTCGCTGATCCATCATCCTGTGATTTTCAGTCACGACACCATTGGTGACGTGCCGAAGAAAATCGTCGAGCACATGGAGAACGGCGATGTCGCGCTATTGGAGAATGTTCGTTTTCAACCGGGTGAGGAGGCGAACGATCCAGAGTTCGCCAAGGCGCTTGCCGAGTTGGGCGACTTTTACGTGAACGATGCTTTCGGCGCCGCGCACCGGGCGCATGCGTCCACAGCAGGAATAACAA
>JBKPBJ010000045.1:0-3813 GCA_046726875.1 Verrucomicrobiota bacterium | reverse complement strand
CGTAATAAACACGGACGCGAGCGCCGGGCTTAATCGCGGTTTGGATGACCTCCCCTGCCTTGTTCACAACGTGACCGCGGCCGTTGAGAACATAGCGTCCCGGGTTGTTCGAACGATCCTCGCGAACAACGAGCGTTTTGGCAGGCTGATAACTGGCAGCGGCACCTTCTTCAGTCGTTGTTCTGATGATTGTTCCGGTAACCTGAATCGGTTCCGTTGTGGTTGTTCCTTGTTTCTTATCCGTCGAGTTCGGCTGGGCGAATGCTAGCGGCGCAATCAGCAAACACCCGAGCGTGACAATTAGTTTCTTTATCATATGCCTCCCTATTTTCCTTTCATTGTTTTGGGCTTGTTTGATTTCTCGTTATCGAGAACTCATTTCTGCCTCATCACTGAGTACAGCGTAGAATTGCGCGCTGCGTTACGCGGAAAGTTTGGAAATTGTGGCCCAAAGCGCGAGCCTCGTCGCCTTCGAGCCGATATCGCTCAGGCTACGCCTCTCACACCCCGACAACCTTGCCTTCAGCCGTTAACTGCCAGTCCGGCTCGGACTGCGTTTCAATTCGGGAGAGCGAACGAAATGATTGTATCCTTCGCGCGATAATTGGACCAAAACCGTTCGCCGTCGAAAGTGAGTGAGCGACACGCAAAGGGAATAACAGCTATATCTTCAACAACCAGCGGTTCTTTTTCCAGATTTAGCCGTGCGATTCGCCAATCCTCATTTGGCTGTTCCTGTCCGCGCAAAACGTAAAGCGAGCCGTTGGCAAAAGTGTGACCGCAGATCTCGCCGCCAACGTCAATCTCGCGGATGACATTGCCTTTATCGTCGAACTTCAGTACTCGTTTCTTGTACCACTGGCTCAGGTAAAGATTGTTCCCGTCGAAGCTGAGGTATGATCCGGTGAAATCGGGACACGCGAAGATCTTCGAAAATCCCTCCTCCGATGTGTAGCGGTAAATATAGCGATCATCATCCGGATCTTCGCCGATGGTAAAACGCAGTTCGCCATTTAGCGTAACGGCAGCCCACGGAATGCCAGGCGCTTCTTGTTGTTTCAAGACGGTCCCATTCTCCGGATCGATGGCGTAGATTCGGCGCGGATCGCGCGAACCCATCCACAGTCTTCTGTTGCGGCTGTCCCACGCCAGCGCCTGCGGTGTCGTCGCAGGCGATGCAAGCCGGCGTTTCTCGACAATTTGCGCTTCCATCATCTCTCAAACTCCTCCTTTTCAAAGAAGGTTGGTGCGAATTCCAAGTCGTGCAAGAGCTTGATGGAATTCCGAACCTTTCGTGAATTGAACCCAAGTATAAGTAACTCTCCCATTAACACCCGGCTTTAGCCGGGTGAAAAAGCCAAGCGAAGCCGAAGCCGTTTCAACGGCTTTCCTGCGGAGCAAAAAACTGTTGAAACAGTTTCCTCATCTGCATTGCTGCATGCACCGGGCTCAAGCCCGGTGTTAATGCAAATAGCAGGTTTACCGGTTCAAAGTGCTTGATTGCAGATTCCTACCTTGCCAGACTCGTTGGCGACGAGGCTTATGAAAACACGACGCTTTGTTAGGCCTTTTTGCGCAATGCGCCGTTTTCGCTTTCGGCTTGGTTTCCGAGGGAACTGCCGGTTCAGGAGTCATTACGTTCCAAGAATCCAGCGATGCGTCATCGGATAGCAAGAAGCAGTTAGTTGGTCACTGGCGGAAAACGACCATCGTTTTCGAGAGCCCGAAAGATGAACACCTGGTCCTTCGTGCGGATGGGACCGCGGAGAATTGGGTCGTGACTGCCGAAAGTCGCAGCGAGCCCGTGACCGGCCGCTGGAGCGTGGAAGGCAAGACGCTTACACTGTCGTTCGGCGAAAACGAGAACTCGAACCCGTTCACCTTCTACCAGGGACAACTCGTTTTTCCAAATATTCCGAAGCGCCGTGGCTTCTGGGAAAAGATCGAGTAGGCGGAATGAAAGCGACCAAACTTCTTTACATTGGCGCGGGGTGCTTTGCTGCCGCGTCAATTACTACGTCACACGCCGACAGCGATAAGAGCGTGACGGCCACTCAAGTGAACGGCACGTGGAAATGAAAGGCGGCGAATTCAAAATCTGGGCGCTCGGCAAACAGCGTCTTCAGGTCGAATTTTCGGGCGTTTACGAATACAAAACGGCGCAGGGCCCAATGGCTAATGAGGGCGAAGGCGGCGGCATTGCGACCATTGAAGGCGAGACCGCCATCTTCAAACCCGAAGGCGCTCAAGAAGAATGCCGGATCACGCTCAAATTCACCGGCGGCAAATTGGTCGTCACCCAAACCGGCATTTGCGGATTCGGCCACAATGTGAGCGCCGAAGGCACCTACAGAAAGGTTTCGTCCAAGAAGCCAAAGTTCGAATCGGATTGACGTTTGTCTGTCATCGCTGCTGACGAAGGAGGCTGTAGCCACCGGTTCGCCGCACGACGAATCCGTCCGGAGTGCGGACCTGTGTCCGGTTCAAGAAATTTGACAGTCATGGACGGCCCACAGGGCCGTGGCTACAGCTCGCGCTGTGATGTAGCCTCTCAACATTATGCCACGTTGTCCCTGGGCCACGACTGAACCGGCCATTACTTATCACGATAAGGAATGGGGCGTTCCTGTACACGACGATCGAGTCCTCTTCGAGTTCCTCATTCTCGAAGGCGCGCAGGCAGGGCTGAGCTGGAACACGATTTTGAAAAAACGCGAAAACTATCGCAAGGCGTTCGATGAATTTCGTCCGGAAAAGATCGCCCGCTACGGGAAACGCGATCTGCAGCGCTTGCTGGGCAACGATGGAATCGTGCGGAACCGACTGAAAATCGCCGCCACGATCCAGAACGCGAAAAGGTTTCTCGACGTGCGAGACGAATTCGGAAGTTTCGACGCATATGTCTGGAAATTTGTCGGCGGCGAGCCGATCCAGAATCGCTGGCGGAACCCTGCTAACGTACCCGCTCGAACTGCCGAATCCGACACCATGAGCCGGGATTTGTTGCGACGCGGATTCAAATTCGTCGGTTCGACGATCTGCTATGCTTTCATGCAAGCCGTCGGGATGGTCAACGATCACCTTGTGACGTGTCCACGATACGCCGAGCTCAATGGCGTGCGTCGTCGTAACTAAACTTCCTTCCGGTTTACGCAAATTCTTTTTCTTTGAGCGCGCGAGTTCTTATCCTGACCTTGGCGGCGATGATCGCCTTCGCTAGCAATTCGCTTCTCTGTCGCGCAGCGCTGAAGCAAACGAACATTGACGCCGCTTCGTTTACGTTCGTTCGCGTTTTTTCCGGGGCGGTTGTGCTCTGGCTTGTTGTGAATTTGCGACGAATGATACGAACCACGCGGAGCGTTGGGGTCGGTGGTAACTGGATTTCCGCGCTTGCACTCCTCCTTTACGCAGCCGGCTTTTCATTCGCCTACGTCGCTGTCGCAGCAGGGACTGGCGCATTACTGCTGTTCGGCGCCGTGCAGGCAACGATGATCCTTTGGGGTTGGCACAAAGGCGAACGTTTGCGCGCAATTCAAATTCTCGGCCTAATCGTAGCGATGACAGGACTTGTCGTACTTCTGTTTCCCGGACTCTCCGCCCCGCCCTTATTTGGTTCAATTCTGATGCTGGGAGCTGGCGTTGCTTGGGGTGTTTATTCGTTGCGCGGCAAGAGAGAGAAAAATCCTGTCACTGCGACCACCGGTAATTTTGTACGCGCCGTTCCGTTTGCGGCTGCTGTCAGCATCATTTTCCTGCGGTGGTTAGATCTCGATCTTGCCGGAGTCATTTACGCAATTATCTCGGGCGCGGTCA
>JBKPBJ010000044.1:0-12332 GCA_046726875.1 Verrucomicrobiota bacterium | reverse complement strand
CGACCGGTTCCGGCGCACCGCCGCCGCGCGCAATTATCATCACGCCCGGCGCGGCGGACTGGTCGAGCACACTGCGCAAATGATGCGCGTCGCGAAGCAGGTCGCGCCGCTCTACCCCGAGCTGAACCTCGACCTCTTGCTCGCAGGGATCCTTTTTCACGACTCGGGCAAGCTTTGGGAGAACGCGCTGCCCGAGAACGGCTTCGTCATGAATTATGATGAGCTCGGCGAACTGATGGGACACATCTCCATCGGGCTTGAGTTGGTGAATGCGTTGTGGAGAAAGCTGAGCTTCGAGAACGCCGAGGCGTGGAAGAATCTGTCGCCGGCCTCGGAAGACGTGCGAATGCATCTCTTGCATCTGATCGGCGCGCATCACGGCGAGCCGGAATTTGGTTCGCCTGTCGCGCCGAAAACGCCCGAGGCAATGGCGCTCCACTACATCGATAATCTCGATGCGCGGCTGGAGATGTTCGCCGCCGGGTACACCACGGCGAAACCGCTCGCCGCGCGCATTTTTGATCGCGTGCGACCGTTGCCTGGGAATCTGGTGAAGTCGCTGGAGAAATTCCAGCAAGCGGCGAGTCCGCCCGTGCCCGGGGATAAACTTCTGTGACGCGCTACGAACACACTCAGAGCGGCCACGTAATCATTTGGTCCCTGCTCGCGATCATTTTGATTGCCAGCGGCGGATTGATAGGGTCATCGTCTCATCGCGAGCCGCAGCTAATCATTTCGATCATCCTGCTCGTTTGCCTCGCTCTATTCTACAAACTCAGGATTACGATCGACGATGAGACTTTGTGCGCATCATTTGGACTCGGGATTATCCGGAAGAGAGTGCGGCTTGCGGAGATTGTCGGATGCGAGCCCATTCGCATTCGTTGGTGGTATGGCTGGGGCATTCATCTAACGCCGTATGGCTGGCTTTACAATGTTTCTGGCTTCGACTCCGTAGCGATCACATTGCGCGATGGCAGAAGATTCGCGCTCGGCACTGATGATCCTCTTGGACTCATCAATGCAATTCGAGGCGCAATTCGGTGAATTAGCCTGCGTATCTGCCCCGGGGAACCCATGTGTCCAGGGTCCTGGTTTCAGCGTCGCGCCGAGACGGAGTTTCCTATCAATTCCGAACCGCTGTCGATTTCGAGCAGTTAGAAAGTTCGCGATCGCGAGGACGCGCTCGCCAGCACGCGTGACCCATGCGCTACCCTACTGCGATTGGCGGAACCAACGCAAAGCGACCGAGGTTTGGCCGTCATTCACTTCATGCCCGCCACGGAAAGTCCCGATCCGCATTCGATTGAACCCGGTTCGCTTTATTGAACCGGCCACGGTGTATTGCTGCTCCACAGTTGCAATTCGATCATCGTGACCGGCGCTGATGTAAATTGGCGTGCTCAGAAAATTCGGACCGGGCTGGATCCGCGCATACCCATCGCTCAGGTGATCTTCGTTCGCACCCGTCATGTAGATGCCGGCAATCCGACAGCCATTCCTCGCGAGCAAGGGCGCAACGTAACCAACACCTTTTCCTCCTCCGGAGAACCCCGCACACGCGACCGGCCATTTGTCCGATCCGGGAAAACTGCGATGCAGCGCATCAATGGCAGTGAGTGTCATCGCTCCGCGCCACGCTGCGGTATCGTTGCGCGCAGGCTGCGGCCCGTCGCCAGCAAGCAGCACCCAACCCTCCGCAAGTCCAACTCTGCGATAGAAGTCGGCAAGGTCATCGCGATTCTGCCGTTTGAAATCGCTGGTGGAGCAGACAACCAATACCGGCCAACTTTTTCGCGGATCAAAATTCGAAGGAGTGGCGAGCGTGGCCACGGCATTCGGCGGCACAGCGTTTCCGCCTTGAGCGGCCAACGACTTTTCCTGCGCGCTCAAAGGAATATTAGCCTTGACGGTTGACCCCGGCGAAAAAGCGGCTCCGGCGAATACCAAAGAACCTGCGGTTGCTGCGACCGAGCCAGAATAGAGTAGTAGGATCAATTCGGCCAGCGCCATGAGTCGGGCACGGGTAGCGCGGCTGTATTGGGAAGCCAGTAGGATCATGCTGTTTCGTACTGTTGAGTAAAAAACGTGCGGAATGGAACGCTCAATTCTAATTTAGATTGGAAATGTGAAATCGGCCATGGGCCCCCGTATTCGCACAGACGTTCAGGTGATGTTTTTCGACACCGATTGCGGAGGCGTTGTGTCGAATATCGCGTATCTGCGTTTCATCGAGATCGCGCGCACACACCTTGCAGCGGAGCTTGGGCTCGCGCTCGTGGAGATGGCGCAAAAGGAAACGTATCCCGTCGTGGTCCGCACCGAGATCGATTATCGACGCGGGGCGAGGCTCGGCGACCGGCTGGTGATTGAGGGCTGGCTCGATCGCGTGGAGCGCGCGCGCTTCTGGTGCGCATTCCGCATCACGCGTCCACAAGACAACATGTTGATCGCCGAGTGCCGCCAGATGCTCGCTTTGATCGAGATGCCTACGGGAAAATTGCTGCGTTTACCTGAGCATTGGAAAACGTACGACAAAGCCGAATCCAGCGAATATCGGGAAGGCGAATCTCGAGCCGGAACGGTTCACGGTGGAGAATGTGTGCAATGACCGCAAGCGCCCGCACTTTAAGGATCGAAGAGACGCTGCTGGAACCGCCTGCATTGCTGCCGCCGCCGACGCGGCACGCTCTGTTGGTAATTCTGATTGCGCTCGCAGCGCTGTTGCATGTCGTGACCATTGGGACGGGGGATCTGTACAGCGAGACCGAAGGCCAATACGCCGGAGCAGCACGCGAGATGGTGGCGAGCCATAACTGGCTGCTACCGACGAACAACGGCATACCGCGCCTGCAAAAACCGCCATTGCTCTACTGGCTCATCATCGCTTCGTACAAAATTCTCGGTGTGAACGAGGCAGCGGCTCGGCTGCCGGTTGCGCTGGCCGTTGTAGCCACGGCTGCACTTATTTTTTTGATTGGCGAAAAGCTCTCGGATTACTGGCGCGGTTTCATCGCTGGCCTGATCTATCTCAGCTTCTGCGGCACATTTCTTCTGGCGCGCATTGTCATGCCCGAACCGCTGGTCTGCGCATTCATGGCAGGCGCGATGTTCTGCGGAATATCCGGCTACGAACGGAGGCGACATCGGCGGGTCTGGTTCGCCGGTGTTTGGATTTTTGGCGCGCTAGCTTGCCTAACGAAAGGCTTGCTCGGCATTGTTTACCCCGCTGTGGTTTTCGTTTTGCTGTCGATTTTTTATCGCGAAGCCAGGATACGGTTTCGCGCGCTGCTGCGCTGGGAATACGCGGCGATTTTTCTTTTGATCGTCGCGCCCTGGCATATTTGGGCCCAATGGCATTTCCCGCATTATTTTCGTTATTTAGTCAGGTCCGAATGGCTGGGACACCTGCGCGGTTTCACTGACGAGACGCACGATTTCCTCGGCGTGCCTGCCTATCAATTTGTCATTCTGCATGTGGCCTGGTGGTTTCCATGGTCGATCGCGCTGCTGCCGGGCGTAATTTTTGCCTGGCGCCGGGTGATCCGGCCTCGAGAGATCAATTTCGGCGATGCATTGTTGCTTTGCTGGATGGGCGTGGTCTTCGTCCCGCTGCTCTTTTTGGGACAGCGACAGGATTACTATTCGATGAGTATGTGGAGCGCGTTTGCGCTCTGGGCAGCCATGGCTTGGGACCGAACCCCACAATCGTTGCGCGCCGCAGGTGCGATCGCCGTGGGTGTCATCGGTCTGATCCTTGCGGGGGGAACGCTGTTCGCCGCGCGTGCCGCGCCTGCTTTGAACGGCAACTGGGGAGTAATGGACGCGCGCTGGACAGCGTGGAGAGCGTTGCATGATATGCCTGTATCCGCGTGGTTAGCACTGCGGCCCATGCTTGTGATTACGGCTGTCTCATTCGTGTTTTTCTCGATTATAGCGCTCTACTTCATTTTCAAACAGCGCGGGAAACTCGCGGCCATTGCTTTGGCCGCCTCGATGATCCCAGCTGGGCTGAGCATGGTCCTAGGCGTGGCCAAATCCGCGCCCTATTTCTCACTCGCCGAGGTCGCGCGTTACCTGAATCCGCGGTTGGAGACAGGCGGCCACGCGATGTTTGAAGGGCCGCTGGACGAAAGCAGCAGCCTCATTTTTTATCTGAATCGAAAATTCTTTTTCGTTAATCAAAATCCCCGGAAGGAAGCTCCGATCGGCGCACCCGCCGCCGACATTTTTCTGAACGAACAAGCTGTTCTGGACAAATGGGGCCAGGCCGATGCGGTTTACCTGATTGTCGAGCAAAGCCGGGCGGATTACTGGAAAGAGCGAGTTACCAGCCGGTTTCACATTTATCATCAGGTCACTGCATCCGGCACGTACGTGGTGCTTAGCAATCAGCTCTAGCGGAGGGCGTGATTGAGACCGCGCCCTGCCGATTTATCGCGTTCTGGTCTTCTCAATGCGGTTTCTTTGTTAACTTGACGGTTAATCCGTGCACGGCCGCGATTTCGGCTTCTTCGCCTTTCTCGATGGGAGTATCGCTGACCGCATTCCAGTATTCGCCTTCGACGAATATTCTGCCGCTGCGCGAATCAATCGGAGTCAATGCGGTCACGGTTCTCCCAATGAGCGTTTCTTTTCCCACCTTCACCGGCAACAGTTGCGCGCGCAGGCCTTTGCCGATGACGAAAATAAAGAATGCCGCCGTGACTAGCGTCGCAGGAATAATGAAGCTCAATGACAAGCGAAAGAGTGGATCGGAGCGATCGAAGAGCATGAGCGAACCGATCAGAAACGCGATTACTCCGCCGACTGTGAGCACGCCGTGCGTGGGTGCGTAAATGTCAAAAACGAAGAGCATGAGCGCGAGCGCGATCAAAACCATGCCAGTAACGTTGACAGGCAACACGGCCGCCAAATAAAGAGCAAGTATCAACGCGATTGCTCCAACGACTCCGGGAAGAATCGCTCCCGGTGTAGTCAGTTCGCCGATGATTCCGTACATCGCGATGAGCATCAGAATGAACATGACTTCCGGTCGCCACAGTTTTTGAAATACGCGCTCCGCAGGCGACATCTTGATTTCAGTCAGTTGCGCGCCGGCTGTGTTGAGAGGTTTGCCGTCCACGACGCGGCCATTCAATTTCTGCAACAGATCGGGCATGTCGATCGCGATTAAATCGATGACTTTCAATTCGAGCGCTTTCTGCGCGGTAATGGAAGCGCTCTCTTTTACGGCGGATTTGGCCCATTCAACGTTGCGCTGGCGCTTGCCCGCGATTGTCTCCATGTAGCTCACGGAGAAATTCTCGAGCTTCTGCTTCATCGTTTCGTCTGGCTTTTCTTCGCCACCGCTCGGGAAACCGCCGATCGAGACCGGATGCGCCGCGCCGATGGTGGTGGCTGGCGCCATTGCCGCGACACTGGCTGCGAGCGTGATGAAACAGCCTGCGCTGGTGGCGGTCGCGCCAGTGGGAGCAACGTAAACGACGACGGGAACTGGAGATCCGAGGAAGCTCTGCACAATTTTCTGCGTCGAATCAAGCAGACCGCCCGGCGTGTTGAGCTGAATGACCAGGCATTGCACGTGTTCCGCCTTGGCTTCTTCGATGCTTCGCGAAATGTAGCTGGCTGTCGCCGGCCCGATCGCGCCGTCGACATTGATAAGCCCAACCTTTTCCGCAGCGAAAGTTGCAGGCGCGATCGCGCACGCAAGCCAGAGGAGCAGCCTGGTCAACGCAGTCTTCATTGGCTTATCCAAATCGCTGCACGGTCGTTCGTCAGCTCACGTTCCTTTCATCGGCTGAACCTTGATCGCGAGGTCTTCCACCTTCGGCTTCACGATTTTTTCGTAATCGCGATAGCTCATTTTTATGGCGTCAGTGTGCGTCCCAGCTTCGAACACGATGTAGTCTTGCTCCGCCAGGTTGTCATCCACATACGTTGGCAGACCATAAAGATTCCCAAACGGCGGCATCGCCCCGATGGCAGAGTCGGGGAAGAGTGATTTGAATTCGTTTTCCTTGGCAAGGGAGACGGGTTTGCCGACTGCTTTCTCGACCTTCTCCAGATCGATGTGGTGATCTGCCGGCAACACCATCATCAAATGTTGATCGCCAGCTTTTACCATTACCACTTTAGCCTGATGCCGGCCTTTGACGTGCTCGGCCTCGGCGATGCGTTGTGCCGTCACCGCCTCAGCGTGGCGAAGGACCTCGTACTGCACTTTGTTTTCATTTAAACAATCGATCAGTCGTTTCGGTATTTCCATGGGCGCCTCTGCTGAAAAATATCACTTTCCGTCAATTTCTACTATTCCAAACAATGGCTAAGCCGTGTCCTCGCGCCGGAGAGACAACGTAACGATAAGCCCCAGGAGACTTATCGCCGACACAATTCCAAGAACGCTCGGAACACCGAATTTTTCCTTTAAAATTGGCAGGAGGAAGACGCCCAAGGTTGCGCCGAGTTTCGCAACGCCGGCCGCGAATCCACCGGCCGTTCCGCGCAACTGCGTCGGGAACAAGAGCGGGGCAAGAGTGAAAGTGGTTGAATTAGGCCCAGCGTTCATCAGCAGGTTGAACAAAATGAATCCGGCAAACACCAGCGGGATGTGCAAACTCGAGTTCGTTAGGCCGACAGCCGCCATTAACATCAACATACCCACAGCCATTCCCGTAAAACCGATCGCTTGCATCCGGATGCGCCCGAACCGTGGAACCATCCAGATCCCCAGTAGGAAACCGAATAGCAAAAACAGATCGATAATCGCGCTACCCTTTGCGAGAGAAAAGTCGTGCGGGATGAGGCCGCGCGTTGTTCCGGAGAGTTCGATAGCTCCTAAGATCGTTGGCGTAAACAGTCCGACGCCGTACGTAGCTATATCCATCAGGAACCACGGGATCGTTACCAGTGCCGTACGCGCCCGATAAGAACGCGAAAACAGCGTCGCGACCCCGGCTTTTATCTCCGGAATCGAAGCTGCGATCTTCTCGTGATCGGCCGTAATTTGTAGTACCGTATCTCGTTGGTTGGGAATAATCCGAATGAAAGCTTGCGCCGCCTCTGTAAATCTACCGCGAGCCATCAACCAGTGAGGACTGTCGGGTGCCGAGAGGCGTAACACAAAAAACAGCAACGCGACCACCCCTTCGGTCGCGAAAAAAAATCGCCAACTTTGAACACTTCCCCTCCTTAACAAGAGCAACGTAATCGCCGCCGCCAGCAGCATGCCTATGGACTGACAGGCAATGGTGGCAACCATCATGCGGTCACGATCGCGCTTCGGGGAAACTTCCGAGATGTAGCTGCTACTGACTGGAAAATCGATCCCTATTCCCGTGCCGATGAGCAGTTGTCCTATGAACAGCATCGCCGGTCCGTCGGCCAGCGCACTGATAGAGCCGCCGGCGACAATGATTATCATATCGGCGAGCATCAACTTCTTGCGGCCAAGACGGTCCGCCATCGGTCCGCCAACTCCCGCGCCAATGACAGCACCAAATACCAGGCTCGCTCCAATGAGACCGACCACGTCGGGTCGAATGTGAAACTCAGCGATAATTACAGGCATCGCCACACCAAGAACGAAAATCACGTAACCATCGAGCAACGTGCCCCCGGTAGATAACACCCAAAGCCATCGCTGAATCCTGTTCGGCGACGACTCATCCAACAGGAGCGTCAGGCGTTGTGGCAGCGCGATTTCGGACAATGTTAGCGTTTCTTACGTCTGTCCGATTTCTCCTGATCGGCGGCCTGGTGATACTCACGCCGAATCTGCGCGAGGTTCACGGTTGGCTTGGGAAATTGCATGTTCATGTCTTCCATCCGCCCGACAATGATTTGCGAAATAGCCAAGTCCCGGAACCATTTGTGGTTTGAAGGGATAATGAACCATGGAGCACGTTCGGTACTCGTCTTGTTCAGCACATCTTCAAACGCTTGGGTGTAGTTACCCCAATAATCGCGCTCCTTGTAATCGGAGTCGCTGATCTTCCACTGGCGAGCAGGGTCGTCGAGCCGCTTCGCGAACCGTGCGAGCTGTTCCTGCTTGGAAATGTGGAGGAAAAACTTGAGGATCGTTGTGTTATTTTGCTTCGCGATTAGTGTTTCGAAGTCGTTTATCTCATCGTAACGTTTCGACCAGACATTTTTCGGCACAAGTTCGTGCACTCTCACCACGAGCACGTCTTCATAATGAGAGCGGTTGAAGATTGCGACTGAACCTTTTGCCGGCACGTGCGGATGCACCCGCCACAGAAAATCGTGCGCCAACTCTTCAGGCGTAGGCTGCTTGAAGCCGACTGCGACGCAACCTGCTGGATTCATCCCGGTCAAAACGTGGCGAACCACGCCGTCTTTCCCAGCGGCGTCGAGCCCTTGGAGTACGATGAGAAGGGAATGCTTCCTTTCGGCATACATGAGATATTGCAGTTGCGCCATTTTCTCGACGTACTTTTGAATCTCGGGCAAAGCGTCCTGGCGGGATTCATGTTTCCCGTGGTAATCGGGATCGAAATGTTTCAGCCGAATTTTGGTTCCTGGTTCTACGATGAATTTTTTCGGGTAATTCGGCATGTTACTCTTTCTACTTTATCAGGCTGGCTCTCGTCCACCTGCCAATCGAACCCGCAGTGGCTGGAAGAGAGATCTTTTCCACGAGCGGCCGGGATCGACAATTCCATAAAGTCCCAGCTTCACCACGTCCTGCACTATCATCCACACGATGTTGTAAACCCACACAAAGCCAATGATTCCCCAAGGTAGTGCCGGCACGAGCCAACCCTGACTGCACATGAACACCGCCGCGATTTGGGTCGCGACGATAGCAAAGAAAAGACGCGAGCTCGGGTACGGCGGTTTCCAAAAGGGCCTCCTCGTACGCATCACAAACAACATGAGATGGCCGCCAGCGACGAGTTGCAGGAACATCATTGTCTGTAGCTGCGGATGCTGCAGATGATGAACGGTGTCGCCGAGATAAAGCAAACCGAAGCTTTGAATAACACCGAGTAATCCGAGCACTGACGAGATCACCAGCACTCTGTCCAATTCCCATTTCACCGGCTGCGGCGGGACAGTGGCATTGTCGAAGGCAATCGTCATAATGGGCACGTCGTCCAGAAGCGCCAGTGCAATAAGCATGATCGCGGTGAGCGGAAAAAAGTGATAGTAGATCGATGCCAGCACCACAAACAGCATGATCGCGATAGTCATTGCGATTCGATACAGCACGTAGCTCGTCATCCGCTCGAAGATGCGCCTGGCTTCCGCGATCCCTTCGATGATCACGGATAAACCGGGCGCAGTCAGGACCAGCGCCGCCGCCGCACGCGCGGCTTCGGTCGCGCCAGAAACGGCGATGCCGACGTCTGCTTGCTTGAGTGCAGGCGCGTCGTTCACGCCGTCGCCGGTCATGCCGACGATGTGCCCGTTTTGCTGGAGTATTTTTACGATGGCATATTTGTGTTCTGGAAAAACCTCAGCGAATCCATCGGCTTCATCGATCTTCTCCGCTGCATCCAACGGGATTTGCCCTTTCGTAACGTCCCCGGGAAAGAGTTCCGTTGCTGGCTGAATGTTTGTGCCCATGTCCAACTCCGCTGCAATTTGGCGGGCTATGGCAACATTATCGCCGGTAACCATTTTGACTTTCACCCCATAAGCGCGAGCCCGCGCGATGGTGCTCTTGGAGTCGGGACGCGGCGGATCGAGCAGCGGCAGAATTCCAAGAAAAATCCAATCATTGCCGTCGTGCGCGACTGCTACTCCAATGGTGCGGTAACCGTGACTCGCGAGATTGTTCACCGTCCGCTGCGCTTTCACCAAATCGGCGCCGGCAAGTTTCGTTAACGCCAGAATGACTTGCGGCGCGCCTTTGCTGACGCGAAAGACTGTGCCCGACTGATCCTTAATGGTTGCTTCCGTGCGTTTGCGGACAGGATCGAAAGGAACATACGCTTCCTGCTTATTAGTCTTGAGTACCGGTTGGTCTTTAAGCCCGGCCAATATCGCGAGATCAATGGGATCATTGTCGGCTGCGCGTGAAGCCAGTGACGCCATCAAAATCAATGTGTCCGAATCGGTGCCTGGCCACGGTTGCGCTTCGCCCAGGGTCAGCTTGTTCTCGGTTAATGTGCCGGTCTTATCGGAACAGAGCACATCGACGCCTGCCAGTTCTTCGATTGATTCCAATCGCGAGACGATTGCTTTGCGTTTCGCCAGCAGTCGCGCGCCCAACGCCATGGTCACCGACAAAACAGCCGGCATGGCTACGGGCACTGATGCTACGAGAAGAATCAGAACGATTTCGGCCAACCTTAACAGGCCAGCGCGATCGTAATGACCGCGCATGTCGAAAAGACGAGCGGCAACGAGAATCATCACCAGCACGAGCGCGAGAATGATTAGGAAATTGCCGATCCTCATCACGGCACGTTGGAAATGGGAAACGCTGCCCGCGCCGGCGACCAGCTTTGCCGTGCGACCGAAGAACGTGTTCGCACCGGTGGCGGTAACTACTGCCGTCATTTCTCCCTGTTTAACGATGGAGCCCGAGTATGCGTCCTCGCCGGATTTCTTGCTGACCGGCAACGATTCTCCCGTAAGCGCGGATTGATCGATGCTGATGTAATCGCCCGCGATGAGTGTGCAATCAGCGGGAACAACGTCGCCGAGATACAATCGAACAATGTCTCCGGGCACCAGCGTTCGCGCATCGATCTGCTGCCAACTTCCGTCCCGCAGCGCGCGGGCTTTTAGCGCGAGCGAACTCTTCAACGCGTCGAGCGCGTTGGAAGCCTCGTGTTCCTCCCAGAACCCCAGCAGCGCGTTGAACAACAGCAGTGAGGTGATAATCGCAAAATCGCCCCAGTCACCTACGATAGACGCCATCAATGCCGCGGCCTCGATCATCCATGGAATGGGTCCCCAAAAATATGCCAGCAACGCGGCGAACGCGTTTTTCTGTTTTTCCACCAGCGCGTTTGGCCCGTACTTCTTTAAGCGCGCCTGGACTTCGGCATCGGTTAAACCCGTCTTTTCATCGGCTCCAAGCTTCGCCAATCTTTCAGCGATAGTGGGGACAGCGGCCCCGGTGGCATCTGGTGTTTGCATGAACAACTGTTCCTACCCGCAGGGATGGCGACCAGTGATAACTTTCCGTCTCGATCAAGACCAGAAAAATTTCGGCGCGAGGTCTGGCTTCGGCTGGCCGTTCAGCAGGAAGGCTCAACGGCTCAGCCCTGGTCGCCTCTCCCTTGGCAAGGGAGAGGGAGAGGGTGAGGGTTATTTTCAGCGAAAGTAGTCTGTGCGAAAAGGAACCCCTCACCTCAGTCCTCTCCCCTTCTCGAAGGGGAGAGGCGAGAGACCCTGGAAGCCAGAATCACTTTGCATCAAAGAGTACAACGAAGATGGCTTTGGTTAATCGTTTTTTCCGGTCTCCGCTGAATTTTTCCCTTGGCAGGAAATCAGACACCGCCACGAACCTTCCCTCGCACGAACGAATTGTGTATGCCTACATGCGAAGTTTGCGAGAACGAATATGACAAGGCGTTTGAAATCGTCATGGGCGGAGAACGCCACACCTTTGATAGCTTCGAGTGCGCTATCCACGCGCTGGCGCCTGTTTGCCCGCACTGCAACTGCCGTATCGTCGGCCACGGCGTCGAAGCGGACGGAAAAATCTTCTGTTGTGTCCACTGCGCACGCACGGCCGGCACAACGCAGTTGAAGGACCGCGTTTGAGCGGTCTGTATTTTTGCGCCGAAGGCCAGCAACTCATTCTCGAGCCTGGGGCAACGCTCTAGGTTTGGTGGAGCGTAACGGCTCGCGCTGAAAGATCAAATTCCTGGGGCGATGCCCCAGGCTGAGGGTAACATCGCGCCCGTGGCGCTACAATACGGTCTCAGCGCGGACCATCGATTTTGATGCAACTGGACTTATCGCGTGGTGCGAAATACAGATGCTGATATGAATTCGTTTCGAGCTTGGTTCATCGGGCTGGCGCTTGCGTTGTTTGCAGGCTTAATCGCGCTGGCGCAAACACCCGCGGCGAAATCCGCGGCGTCATCAAAAGGCATCTCCGTGCTGCATCCGACCGCGGGGAATAAAGTCAGCGGCACCGTCACATTCACGCCGGTCGCCGATGGCGTTCAGGTCCACGCGGAGATCGCGGGCCTAACGCCTGGTAGGCACGGCTTTCATATCCATGAATTTGGCGATTGCAGTGCAGCCGATGCCAGTTCCGCAGGCGCGCATTTCAATCCCACGAACCAACCGCATGCCGGGCCCGATACAGCCGCGCGGCACGAGGGCGACATGGGAAATGTGGA
>JBKPBJ010000043.1:0-2289 GCA_046726875.1 Verrucomicrobiota bacterium | reverse complement strand
AAATGGGCGCCAGACGGGTGGCGGTATCCAAGTCGCTCCGCGTGCAAGCATCGACGACGGTTTACTCGATGTGCTTGTCGTTCGTCAGATCTCGCCGACGGCGTTGCTCGCTGCGGCGCGAGAATTGCAACAGCTTCCACCGGATGGCGAGTATATTTCATATTGGCAAACGCCCTGGCTGGAGGTGCATCCGGAAGAAGCGATTCCAGTCAACCTGGATGGTGAGCCGTTACGTTTTTCCAGCGTCCGATATGAAGCCGTACCAAAGGCAATTCAACTGATTGTTCCAACGAACTGCCCATTGCTTTCGCAACGACCTAAACTGAAGGCGTAACGCGTGTCGTTAGGGAAACTAGTTATGTCCGGGCCGCAGCGGCGCCGACGCCTGCGGTGGTTGTTCAGGCAGGGACGCTTGTTGAGTTCTCGTGCCGGTGTCTGTCGTCGTGCAACTACAAAGCAGTCCCGCCAGAAGTAAACTGAACAGCAGGCGTGCTTTCATCGTTTGACCTCTGATAATTGGGATAAGTCGGCGTGATACGAGAGTCAAGGGAAGTCGCTTTGAAGCGGGGTTAATTGAGCGGCTATCGAATAGGCGTGAAGCTAAACACCAAAAGCTCCGCGTGCCGCGGCTGCCAATGATGGAAGTCGACACGATAGCCTCCCACGTTTTGGCCGCGCACATCTCTGCCTGAGTTCATGAGGCGAAAGAGTTTATCCGTCTCATTGCGACTGAAGAACTGCGAGTCCAGGAATTCGGTCATCCAATTCATTTCATGAGCGTCGGTCAGACAAAAGGTGACTTGGACGTCTTCGTCGGAGTTCTCGACCATGATCACGCAATAGTCGTAAGCGTTTGCATTCTTCCATTCGCCTTCGAAGAAGATTGCGCAGCGCGGCTGCACTTCGGTCGCTCGAAACTTTGCCGCCTTAAAAAATGAAACTGCATTAGCAAAGGTCAGGGGAACCTTGGCTGAGCTAGTCGACTTGGGCGCCGCCGCTTCTGACGCCAGGAAACTGGCAGTTAGCACGCAGAGCCAAACAAACGCGGTGTTGATCGATTTTATCGAGATAGGTCGTGACGGAATGACCAGCAGGTGGAGCAGTTTTTTCATACCACACTGTTGCGTCGGCAGAAATACGCTGCTCGGCGGGAATTGCTAAACGCTCGTCGTTTTTTGCCTCTGAGCCGCGTTGCGTATCGGCGAAATCTGAGGCCGAGATCCTCGTGAAACGCGTCGAGTCTTCGTCCGTGCCAGGTTCGCCGCTCTGACGTGAGGATTAGAGGGCACCACTAAAACCGAGCAGGGCGCGTGCCGTACCACCTGCTCGGCGATACTCCCAATCAGAACATGTGTGAAACCGGTGAACCCGTGCGTTGCCGTAATGATTAGATCGACATCGTGATCTTTTGCAAAGGCGCAGATGTCAATGACAGGCGATCCCTCGGTAAACGCCGTTTCAAATTTGACGCCTCCGAAGTTCACCGACCGGATGAGCTCGCCCATTTTGCGCTCGGCAGTTTTCCGGGCAGCCTTTTGCAAGCTGGGAATATCGTAGATCACAGTGCCCTCGCTCGAATAGACGTATCCGAGATAAGTGGCGTGCAGCAAAATGATCTTGGCCCCAAATTCATTCGCGAACGCAATCGCGTAGCGAAGACCTTCCCGCGAGCAATTGGAAAAATCGACCGGGACAAGGACGGTTTTAATCCTGAATCGTGAACCATTGTTCGCCTGAAGAGCGTTTCCTCGCGTAACGAGAACCGGACACGATGAATGCTGCACAATTCTTTCCGCTGTGCTCCCAAGAAAAACATGCTTTAGCCCTGTGCGCCCGTGGGTTGGCATCACGACGAGATCGGCAGGAATTGTCTGCGCCAGCCGACAGATTTCATCGAAGGCCGGTGCGCCACTGAGCACATCGCACTCCGCGGACGAGACGCCGCACTTACCAGCCACTTTCTTGAGCTCTTTGAGCGCGGTTTGTTCTCCGTCTTGCTCGTATGTCATGAAGGAAAATGGGACGATCGGCGGTGCTGGGGCCACAAGGTCCGCTCCGTAATTGAACTGACGAACATGGGCGAGATGGATTGAAGCGCCAAAACGCCGAGCCAACTGCTTAGCGATTTGGATCGCTTGCACCGACATTTTCGAGAAATCGATTGGGACGATGATGTTTCGAATGTTCAGCGTTTTCATGCACACAGCATGAAGTCTCTACAACTGGCTCGCTCGGCATTGCTTGCCAAACGCAAAGCGTTTTTTGCGCTCTGATTAGCGACGATGCAGC
>JBKPBJ010000042.1:0-1705 GCA_046726875.1 Verrucomicrobiota bacterium | reverse complement strand
AACCCGAGAACGCAGCAAAGTTGGAGGTCGACAGGTATCTTCGTCGTGGAGAGGACAAGCATGTTAGCGATGACGCATTACGGGAACTCGGAACGCTGGACGCTCGTTTATCAGCGAATCCCAAAGATGCTGACGCACTGCTTGCGCGCGCTAAAATTTTAAGAGACCTGCGTCAATTCACGCTCGCCCTCGCAGACGCGGGTGCCGCGTTGGCGATCAATGATAAATCGGCAGCTGCACACTTCGAAGCGGCACAAGACCTGGACGGTCTGAACCGGGAAAAGGAGGCGTTGTTGCATGCTCGCATCGCGACGGAGTTGGCTTCTCACGATTCAAACATGTGGTTCTTCCGCGGCGTGCTCGAACGGCAGCGCGCAGACTTCACCGGAGCTGTCGCGTCGCAAACGCGCTCAATCGCAATTAGTGAGTCACTGGTCGCATTAAGCGAACGCGAGCAATGCGAACGCCGCATCGGGAAGACAGCCGAAGCTGATGCAGATCTCCGCCGGATTCAGAAACTAAGGCAATGACATCAATGGACCGGCGATTCTCAACAGCAGTCTTGTTTCTCGTTGCGTGCAGTCTCGCGTTTGGTCCACCTGCCGCCCTGGCGCGATCGGATGCCGACGAAGAACAGGAAGAAGCATCGAATGCAAAACCCGATGCAGGCGGCATTGTTATCGAACCGTCGAGCGGAAAGATCGACGAGGGCCTCACGATCACGATCACGTTTCCCGTCGCGATGGTCGCCCCCGACCTCATCGATGTTGGTGATCAACCAAGCCCATTTGTCTCCGAGCCGAGGCTCGACGGCACGTTTCTCTGGAAAAGTCAGACTGAAGGCGTTTTCACGATCAGCGCCGTTGTGGCCGGCGCGCGACATCGGCTGAGACTAGCTCCTAAACTGAGAGACGCGACTGGCAAGCCGTTCGTGGTGAAAGATTGGAGCGCCGAATTCAGAACTCCAAAATTTGCGATGACCACTGAATTCACCGAGCGCAAACAGTTGCCGGCACGCCCGCAAATCTATCTCGAATCAACATACGCGGTTCGCCTCGATGAAGCGGCGCAGCACATTTACTTTCAAGACCGCGATTCGCGCGAGCGCTTTCCGGTCGAAGTAATTCAAACGGCTGAAGGCAAAACTGCGGGTTCGCTCGAAGCGCTCGGGTTTCGAGTCACGCCGCGCGCCCGGCT
Source organism: Verrucomicrobiota bacterium (assembly GCA_046726875.1). Taxonomy (GTDB): domain Bacteria; phylum Verrucomicrobiota; class Verrucomicrobiia; order Chthoniobacterales; family UBA10450; genus Udaeobacter. Next base: position 508 of record JBKPBJ010000042.1, on the reverse strand, counting down.
TCCAGTCGGACACACATTCGATCTCATCGTGAATGGCTTGCTCGACGCGAAAAGCCGGCGGCCGCTTCCGTATTTGCAAGTGATGCCCGCTGGTAAAACCGAGCCGCTCGAGGTGCAATGGCTCGGCGCGTTCAATCACCCGCTAGAGGACCCTTCGATTCGGATCAAGTTCGACGACGCGATCGATCCCGTGGAAGCGACGCCGGAACGAATCCATGTCGAGCCCGCGGTTGAGAAAATGAAACTGCTTGCGAGTGCGGACGAGATCGCAATCACAGGCGACTTCGATCTCAAGCAACGTTACAAAGTCACCATATCGCCGGAGCTAAAGGGCGACCGCGGCTATGGACTTCAGTCTGAATCGCGCTGGGGCGCAACGTTTCGACCCAAGGAATCGTGCCTGATCTTCCCATCAACGCAGGTGTTTGCCCGCGCGCGCCAGGAATTGCGTTTTGCGTTCTTCCAAGTGAACACGCCGGAGGGAACATGGAAATTGGCGCGCATTCCC
>JBKPBJ010000041.1:0-6385 GCA_046726875.1 Verrucomicrobiota bacterium | reverse complement strand
GCTCAAACGCGCGCTCGAGATGATCCTGCACGGTGTTGCGATGTAACTGGCTCTGCCAGCCCGCGAACGGCGCACCGTCATAAGCGACGATCAGCTTCAGTCTCCTCGGCATAGCGATACGGCGTGATGTGCGATGAGTGACAAGCGTAAATTACGCGGTTGTGGGACGGTCAACCCTCACCTGGCGCTCACGCGTCCGCCTCTCCCTCGCAGGGAGAGGATTGAGGTGAGGGTCGGCGCGTGTGCTTCACCCGAACGCTTCATTTATTTGCCGGCAGGTTTCACGGATAACTGATCACTGATTACAAATCACAATCCGCCTGTCGCCTTCTCGTGCGCGCGGCGATCCAGATAGCTTTGCAAAATCATTTGTGCCGCCACCTGGTCTACGTAGCGGCGGGTGTGCCGAGTTTTCTTTCCGCTGTTGCGCAATGCCCTGTGGGCCGCGACTGTCGTGAGTCGTTCGTCCCAGGTCACGACCGGGCAGGGGAGAATCGCCCGTAACTTTTCTACGAACTCGAGGACCTCAGTCGCAGCAGTCCCGATCTGCCCGTTCATCTGACGCGGGATGCCGGCCACGACATGATCAACTTTTTTTTCGCAAACGATTTTTGCTATCCGCGATTCTGGTCGTTGGTTTGTTGGAATAGTCTCCAACGGATGCGCCAGCAACTGCAACTCATCAGAGATGGCCACTCCGATGCGTGCCCGGCCAAAATCCAGAGCCAAAATCGGATTCATCTTGCTGTCATTCCGAGCGAAGTCGAGGCTGCAACACAGCCCCGAAAGCTTTCGGGGCGAGGCCAGGTTTTCCATCCCAAAGCGAAACCCTAAGGCAACATCGCGGGATCCTTCGACTTCGCTTAGGATGACAGTCCCTTCTGGTCATTCCAGTTCCGGCGGAAGTTTGCCGATCAACTCTTTGATCCGTTCCGCTTCGTGCCGATGACAAACCAGCAGCGCATCTCGCGTTCGGACGACGATCAGATCATGCACGCCGAGTAGCGCGATCGTTGTTCCATTTTCCTCGAATACGATGTTGTTGCTGGAATCGATCGCCGTGATGGCCCGGTTCGCGGCGTTTCCATGTTTATCTTTTTCAAAATAATTCGCCACCGCTCGCCAGCTTCCGATGTCGTCCCAATCAAACCCGGCCTCCACGACTAGAACGCGATCCGCTTTTTCCATTATCGCGTAATCGAACGAGATGCGCGGCAGTTTGCTGAACCGGTCGCGCAAGGCTGTTTCAAAGTTTCCCGCCGCGCGCAGTTGTGAAATGAAATCGGCTAACTCCGGCGCGTGACGATTAAATTCGCGCAGCACCGTGGGCACAGACCAGACGAACATACCCGCGTTCCATCGAAAATTTCCCCTGCGCAAAAACGACTCGGCGAGATCAGGATTCGGTTTTTCGCGGAAGCGCACGACCCGATGAATCGCTTCGTTGTCGGGGCGTTTGCGCAAACGCACCGGCTTGCCGTGCTCGATGTAACCGAATCCGGGACACGCCCAGGTTGGTTTGATACCGATAGTCACAAGCTCGCTTGTCTCCTCGGCCGCGTCCGCAGCAAGAGCCAGTGTTTCCTGGAAGGCCGCCCGATCTGTAATGACGTGATCGGCCGGTAGGACAACCATGATGGCTGCATGTTCGCGCACTGCCACCCAGCCGGTCCCGAGCGCGATTGCCGCTGCGGTGTCGCGTTTGGCGGGCTCGGCTAAAATGTTCTCCTTCGGAAAATTCCCGAGCAATTTCCGAACTGCGCTTTCCTGTTCTGTGTTCGTGAGGATCAGAATTTTCTCGCGCGAGATCAGTCCCTCGAGACGTGCCAAGGTTTCTTCAAGCAAAGTTTTGTCCGAGACAAGGCGCAGAAGTTGTTTCGGGCGCGCCCGCCTGCTCAATGGCCAGAACCGTTCGCCGCTGCCGCCGGCGAGGATGAGCGCGTAGATCGAATCAGGCATGTGGGTGTGGGAAGATCGCGTCACGAAAATTGCCGTTTATTTTTCCCAAACGCGACGTATATGGTAGGCGATGTCTTCCCTCATATCCATTTCAAAAAGTTCTGAAGAGCTTCCAGTTGCGCCGTTGCTCGTCCTCACCCGGACGGCAATCGGACTCGGTTTGGGAATCTTGATCTCGGACAAAATCAAGCCTCCGCTGCGTCAGGCAACGGCGATCACGTTGTTGGCAATCGGCGCATTGGCGGCGGCGCCGTGGCTGGTGAAAATCACAGTCGGCCAGATTAATCGCTCGGAATGGGGCAGCCGCGCCCGGTTGCGTTCCATTCGCGGCGATCCCGGCTACAGCTCCGATAACGATATCTATTAGCATGTCTGTAGCCGGGATCGGTGATCCCGGCCGGGCAATGCAAGCGTCTCACGAACCGGCATCAACGATGCCGGCTACAACATTAGCGCGGGTTCTTCGCAATCGCTTGCGCAGCGGCGTTGCTGATCTGGAGTTGTGCGCTCACCTTTCGCAATTCCGATGCTTGCTGTTTACCATTGCAGCCAAATTCCCAATTTTAGATCGCAACTCTCTAATCGTGGTTTCCTGCGCCTGAATCTTGCAATCTTGCTCCTTGACTTCGCGATGTTCTTTCAAAAACTCGTTGAGCAACATCGCGTTGATTGCTGTGTAACCCACGCGGACGATCCAGTCTCGAAGTACGTCCCGGGCGTTCCCGATGGCGACAAGATCACCATCACCCAACTGCTGGATATGCGCAGCGGCCTTTACACCTATGACGACGACCCCGAGTTCTGGGCGATCCTCGAGCGTGACCCGACCAAGGTTTGGTCCCCGGCTGAAGTGCTGGCGATCGCGTTCAAGCACCCGCCCTACTTCCACCCGGTACGGCCTTTCACTACTCCAACACCAACTACGCGCTGCTCGGCCTCATTGCGGAAAAGATCGAGGGGAAGCCGCTGGCCAGTTGTTTCCAAGACCGTTTGTTCGGACCGCTGGGCCTGAAGGATACCTTGCTCCCCGCCAGTACCTCGAACACCCCCCCGATCCCTACTCGCACGGCTACTTGTACGGCGGCTGCTCCTTCCGTAACCTAACGGACAAGCCGTACCCGCCCGAACTCCAGGCCGCGGTCAGGACCGGAACCCTCAAGCCCGACGACTGCACCAGCCAGAACTCTTCCTACGCCTCGGCGGCCGGGGGCGTCATCTCCACCGCCAACGATCTCGCCACCTGGATCCAGGCACTGGTCGGCGGCAGGGTGCTTAACGCCGACTATCAGCGCCACTGGCTCGACAGCGTGCAGCCCGAAAACCCGAGCAAGCCCAAGGGCCAAAAGTACGGGTACGGCATCAGCCAATTTAGCTGGGGACCGAACACGATTTATTTTCACGGCGGCGAGATGCCCGGCTTCAACTCGAAAATCAGCTACGACCCAACCAACCAACTGACGCTGATCATATGGACCAATCTGACTGTATCACTGGACGGCCAGCAGACCGCCAATACCCTTTTCGTGAAGATGCTCGATCACATCTACCTGGTGTCACCGCTGCAGCCCTCGTCATCGCCGACTAATTGAGCAAAGCCGGTTGGAGTTGGGGCTGTGTTTCAGCCCGTTGATGCTCAGGGGCGAACGATCTGGATCGCCGACGCGCACCGCGACAACGGAAGGCGTTTTATTGTGCACGCCGACGAAAAGCTCACGGCATTTGTTGAACTCGAACGTCAGGTGTTAACCGTGAAGGTTTAACTCGAATCCATTCATGCCGATTCGTGCCAGTGACCAATGACGGTAATTGAAATCAGACCAGACCGTTGGAGCTGGAAAGCTTTTGAAGCGCCAGGCGTCGAGCCTGTGTTCCCAAACAAAGATCACGCAATCGCTTAGGCGCAGAACCAAGAACCTGGCGGAGGAAAGTTCTCCGCCTGATTCAGATCCATTTGGCGACAGTTAGATTGAAGAGACCTGGCGAGATTGGCAAGGCAAAATTCTCGTGCGGCACTCCGTTTTCGCGAAGGGCAATGCCAAAGCTGCCCTACGCCTATGGTGTTGTGTAAGAGTGCTTGATAGCCATGTGCGGTATTGTCACTGGCGGTGTTAAAGAGGAGCTAAAATAACCGGTGGCCGTGTTGTTGCTGCCGACCCGGTTAGCGTCAAGAGTTTGCGCGCCAACGGCCGCGTTTCCGTTGGCCTCGTTGTGGAGAAGCGCGCGAAAGCCAGTCGCGGTGTTGAAGGTGCCAGTGGTGTTATCAAAAAGCGCATCGGTACCGATGCCGGTATTGCCGGACCCCGTGGTGTTGGTGAAGAGGGCGAATGCTCCGTTGGCCGTGTTACTGTCGCCGACGGTATTGCTAAAGAGCGCGCTATTACCGACGGCTGTATTGGAGCCGCCCTCGGTGTTGCTAAACAGGGCCAGTACGCCATTTGCTGTGTTGTTGAAGCCTGTGGTGTTGTTCAGAAGCGCTGCCGTCCAATAGCCGTGTTTTGCGTTCCTTCGCCCGTACTCTGGTTTCCAACGTTGAAAAGGAGCGTCCCTGCGCCGACTGCAGCGTTGTAGCTGCCGTCCGTGTTGCTCTACAACGAGAACCAGCCAACTGCTGCGTTCCCCACGCCGGTGGTGAGGCTGAAAAGGGCGTTCTGGCCTTCAGCTGTGTTGAATCCGGGATAGCCACCGTCGGGCGCTGGGACGACGGCCTGCGCGGCTTCGGAAAGTGCAAAGAGGCCCATGGCTAAGAGAACGAGAAGTGATGGGGTCTTTGTTCTGAGCCTAGTACATAGTTCATTGAGGTTCCTTTCTTTTGCCCGTCAGGTTTAGTTTTTCACTGCAGCGACCCAAAAGGGACGAAGAACTGACGCGCAAATGTCCTCCGCCTCGTTCAGATCAGGTTCGGCGGCTGCCGCAGCTTATAGCTTGCAGAAGAATCCATCGATCTGGCAAGTCAAAACGAAGCTGTTACGAAGAAGTTCGATTCGCGAATTGCCCATGGCGTCTCGATGCGACGGAGGAATGCGTCAGAGCTGCGCGTACCTGCTACAGAAATACTTCGGCGACGGAATCGGTCAGCGCTTTACCTTTTGACGTCAAAACGAAATTCCCATTCGATTGTCTGAGCAACCCCAGCGCGAGAAGCTCATCCGTCTCGGCGCCGAAGTCTTTCAGTTCCGCGGCAGAAACTCCATCACGCGTGCGCAGCGAGAGCGCGATTCGCTCGGTGCGTTTCATTTCATCCGTGAGACTCTCGCTCGATTCGCGCGGAGATCGGCTGGAAAGAACGCGATCAATGTAAGCACGATAATCGCAGACATTTTGCCAGCGCTGCAGACCGATAGTCGACACCGCGCTCGGGCCGATGCCGAGATAGTCTTTGCCCAGCCAGTACGCGTGATTATGAACTGATTCGAAACCAGGACGGGCATAATTCGAGATTTCGTAATGGTCATAGCCCGCGTATTCGAGCATCGCCATTGTCAATTCGAAAAATTCTGCGTCTGCATCTGCGTCCTGCAGAAATTCGCCACGGGCGTGGCGCACGAAAAATTCCGTGTCCTCTTCGTACGTCAGGCAGTAAGTGGAAATATGTTGCGGTTGGAGCGCGATTGTTTTCTCCAGAGTTGCGCGCCATTGATCAATGGTTTGGCCTGGCAAACCGAACATCAGATCGACATTGATGTTGATGAAACCTGCGTCTCGAAGAATCCGAAACGATTCTTCTGCTTGATGCGCGTTGTGCTCGCGTCCGAGTAAGTTCAATAGTTCATCGTCCCAGGATTGCACGCCGAGGCTGATCCGCTTAACTCCGAATTTTTTCAGGAGAGCTGCCTTTCGAGCGGAAACGCTTCCGGGATTTGCTTCAATCGTCCATTCGACTAATCGCGAAAGGTCGAGCGTTTCGTGAAATCCGCGCAGCAACAATTCCAGTTGCGCAATGTTGAGCGCCGTGGGCGTGCCACCGCCGAAATAAATCGTCGATGGACGAAACAAGAAGCGGCGGTCTCCAGTCCGCCGACGTGATTCGTGCAGCTCGAGTTCGCGGAGGAGCGCCTCACAAAACCGCGAGGTCTGCGATCGATCCAGCAGATCTTTGTAAAACGCGCAATACGGACAAATCCGCGCACAGAAGGGAATGTGAACGTAGATGTGGCGGACTTGTTGAATCAATTTGCGCGAGAATTGTAGGGCGTCCGCCGCGGCGGACGCCGTTCGTGACTCTGGCGTTTGACACAAACGCCCTACAGAATCCGTTTCCCTGTTTGGACGGTTGTGATTCGCGCCATTACTCATAAAATCCGTCTGCCGTCGACTCTATCATGCTGGTTAGAAACCTAGCTCTCGTTTTGTTTTGTGCCATCTCGTCGGGGCTGGCGCAAGGCCAGCAGCCCGCGCCGACGCCCTCAATCGTGTACGCCGTGCGCAA